>JBDUAG010000144.1:0-8039 GCA_040004785.1 Burkholderiales bacterium
GATCCAGCAGGCGCTGCTGCAAGTGCTCCAGCCGCTTCTTGACCCTTGTTTTAGTGAGCACAGCTACGGCTTCAGGCCGGGCCGGCGTGCGCAGAGCGCGGTGCTTGCCGCGCAGGCATACGTACAGTCTGGCCGGCGGGTCGTGGTGGACGTGGACCTGGAGAAGTTCTTCGACCGGGTGAACCACGACATCTTGATCGACCGATTGAGCAAACGCATCGAAGATGCCGGAGTGATCCGGCTGATCCGGGCGTACTTGAATAGCGGGATCATGAGTGATGGCGTGGTGCAGGAGCGCGAACTCGGTACGCCGCAAGGCGGGCCGCTGAGTCCGCTGCTGGCCAACGTGCTGCTCGACGAGGTGGACAAGGAACTGGAGCGCCGGGGTCACTGCTTTGCGCGCTACGCCGACGATTGCAACGTGTACGTTCGCAGCCGTCGAGCGGGTGAGCGAGTAATGGCTTTGCTCAGGCGCCTGTACGGCAAGCTGAAACTGACCGTCAACGAAGCCAAAAGTGCGGTGACCAGCGCGCTGGGTCGCAAGTTCCTGGGCTACGACCTGTGGGTCGGCCCCGGTGGGGCGATCAAGCGCGGGGTGTCGGCCAAACCGATGGTGGCGTTGCGGCGGCGGGTTCGCAAACTGACGGGCCGCCAGTGCGGTCGCAGCATGCAGGAAGTCGTGGATCGCCTGCGGCCCTATCTGTTGGGCTGGAAAGGGTACTTCGGGTTGGCGCAAACGCCGCGTGTCTGGCGCGAGTTGGACGAGTGGCTGCGTCACCGGTTGCGTGCCCTGCAACTCAAACAGTGGAAGCGTGGGACCACCATGTACCGCGAACTGCGTGCGCTGGGGGCGAAGCACGAGGTGGCCCACCGTGTGGCGGCCAACAGCCGTCGATGGTGGCGCAACAGTGCCAAGATGCTCAACAGCGGGCTGACTGTGGCTTGGTTCGACCGGCTGGGATTGCCCAGACTCTCATGACCTCAACTTCTCGAACCGCCCGGTGCGGACCCGCATGCCGGGTGGTGTGGCAGGGGTGCAGCCCTCAGCGGCTGCCCCCTATGCCGATCTGCAGAGCGGGCGCCGTTCAGGCGCGACGTCGGGTTTCGGCTTGTTCGTCCGGCGCGAACGGCCGGCTGCGTTCGATGCGGCGCCATTTGCGCTGTTCCCAGGTCTGCGGCCCCTGCAGCGGCCAGCGTTCGATCAGCGGCGCCAGTTCGGCGCGCGGCAGCCGTGTGAAGACGGCACTGGCCAGGCCGAAGAGCCAGCGGCTGCGTCGCAGCCGCAGCGGCAGCGGCGCGCGCGCCTCGTTGACCCAGTAGACGCAGCCGCGCTCGGCCCAGAACGCCTGCCGCTCGAAGTTGACGCGGCCGGCAAAACCGGTGTCGACCGGGAAGATCAGCGTCGAGTCGCCGATCTCGACCACTGCTTGCACCAGGTCGCCTGGCGAGTCGCCCGAGCCGCGGTGCACCAACACGATCCGATCGATCTCGCCAGCGTGCAACCGGTCCACCTCGATGTCGTTGCGAAAGACGACGATGTCCTGACCCTGCCAGGCGGTTCGCCACGAGGATTTCATCATTGCGGTTTCTCCTCCAGAGCGGCGACGGTAGTCGTCTGCCGCGAGCGTGGTTGTGACAAGCTGCAAGCAAGCGTAGGCGGTGCACCCGGTACGATGGCCACCGATCCGACGACCTGCCTCCGCCCCGCATGGAACCTGACGCCCGGCGCCGCCGCCTCCTCTCCGCCGCACCGGCGCTCACGCTCATCGGCCTGACCGGCTGCGTCACGCCGCCGCCCGACACGCCGGGGCGCACCTACCCGGCAGTGCCGGCGTTCTCCGGCGCCGCCGCCGGCGGGCCGACGCCGGAGGGCTGGCGACCCTATCTCCTGCGGCCGGACCGCATGAAGACGGTCTACTCGATGGAACAGCGCGCCGGCCGCACGGTGCTGCGCGCGGTTGCCGACAGCGCCGCCTCCGGCCTCTCGTGCGCAGTGGACATCGACCCGCGCCGCACGCCCTGGCTGCGCTGGGAGTGGCGCGCCGACAACGTTCATGCGAAGGCCACCGTGGCCCACGACGTGCTCGAGGACACGCCGGCGCGGCTGGTCGTCGCGTTCGGGGGCGATATCGCCACGCTCCCGCTGCGCGACCGCATCTTCTTCGAGCAGGTCGAGGTGTTCACAGGCAATGTGCTGCCGTTCGCGACGCTCACCTATGTGTGGGACGGCCAACTGCCGGTCGGCACGATGCTGTCGTATGGACGCTCGGACCGCATCCGCTACGACGTGGTCGAGAGCGGCGTGGCGCGTGCCGGCCAGTGGCTGCGCTACGAACGCAATGTCCTGGACGACTACCAGCGTGTGTTCGGCGAGGCATTGAAGGGCCATGTCAGCAGCGTCGGCGTGCTGACCGACAGCGACGACCTGAAGAATCACGTCGAGGCGTGGTACGGCGACATCGGCCTGTACGCAGCTCGTCAGGGTAGATTTTCTATGGCCACCGGCTCGATCGCATCGGCCGGCACGAAGCCGAACACCTTGGCGTAGAAGTACAGCTCGGCCTCGAGCGCGCGCTTGATCGTCGCTGCGCGCCGAAACCCGTGCTGCTCGCCCTCGAACAGCAGGTACGCGACCGGCAACCCTTTCGCGCGCACGGCTTCGAACATCGCCTCGGCCTGGGCCGGCGGCACCGCCTTGTCCTCGGCACCTTGCAACAGGATCATCGGGCTCGCCAGGCGGTCGACGTGGTGCACCGGCGAGCGCGCTCGATACAACGCCTGCTGTGCCGGGTAGGGGCCGATCAGCTTGTCGAGGTAGCGCGACTCGAACTTGTGCGTGTCGCGGACCAGCGCTTCCAGGTCGCCGATACCGTAGTGGCTGGCGCCGGCCTTGAAGAAGCTGTGGAAGGTCAGTGCGCACAGCGCGGTGTAGCCGCCGGCACTGCCGCCCCGGATCAGCACACGCTCTGCATCGACATCGCCGCGCTCGATCAGGAAGCGCGCCGCGTTGATGGCGTCGTCCACATCGACGACGCCCCATTGGCCGTTCAGGCGCTCGCGGTAGGCGCGCCCGTGGCCGCTGCTGCCGCCGTAGTTCACGTCGACGACGGCGAAGCCGCGGCTCGTCCAGTACTGGAAATTCAGCTTGAACGCGGCGTGCGCGGAGCCCGTCGGGCCGCCATGGTTGAGCACCAGCAGCGGCGGCTGGGTGCCCTCCGGGCCGTGAAAGTGACGGTTCAGCGGCGGGAAGAAGAAGGCATGCGCCGAAAGACCGTGTTCGGTCGGGAAGGTGATCGGCTCGGCCGTCGAGACGGACTCCGGATCGACGCTGACGCGCGTCGTGCTGCGCAGCGTCTGGTGCGCGCCGGTCGCGAGATCGAGGCGGATCACGGCCTCGGGCGCGGTCTTGGTCGCGCCGAGAAAGACCGCAAAATCATCGCCGACCTGCAGCTCGCTGATCGCGCAGAACGGCGTGTCCAGCGGCTCGAACGTGCCGGTGTCGGCATCGAGCACGGCGAGCATCGAGCGGCTCTGTTGCACGACCGTGCAAACGATGCGCCCGCGCCCATCGAAGCCGTAGCTGCTCATGCCGAACGCCCACTGCGGCTGGCCGAATTCGGCCGGCATCGGGTGCAGCGGCTGCGCCTCGGTGCCGCGCAGCCGGTAAAGATTCCACCAACCGCTGCGGTCGGAGACGAAATGCAGCTCGCCTTGCTTCGACCAGCTTGGCTGGAAGATCGATTCGTCGATCCCGCCAGCGACCACGCGCGCCGCGGCGGGCGTGCCGTCGGGCTGCAGGTCGGCGAGCCACAGCGTCGTGCCGTCCCAGGGCATGTTCGGGTGATCCCAGCTGAGCCATGCGAGCTGCCGGCCGCCCGGGCTGACTCGCGGCGTCGAGAAGAAATCATGGCCGCTCGCCAGCACCTGCTGCGCGCCGTTCGCGAGCGAGATGGCGACCAGCGTATTCACCGCCTCGCCGCCGCCGGAGTGGTCTTCGCGCACGCAGACCAGGCGCTTGCGCGTCGCATCGATCTCGATGTCGGCGTGGCGCATGCCGGGCGCGGCAGTGAGCGCGTGCGGCGCCTCGCCAGCGCGGATGCGCCAGACCTGCTGGTCCGCATCGTTGACGAAGAAGCCGGCCTTCCGGCCGACCGTGAACGCGCCGCCGCCGTACTCGTGCACGCGGCTGCGCACGTTCAGCGGCGCCGGCGTGAGGTCGGCGATGCGACCGTCGGCGCTGCGCCAGACGAGCACGTTGCGACCCTGTTCCTGCGGCCGGCCTTCGCTCCAGAAGATGTCGCTGCCAAGCACGCCGAGCTGGCCGAGGCGGATGCTCTCGGCGACGATCAGGTCGGCCGTGATCGGCGAGGCCCAGCTGCCGAACGGTGCCGCCACCGGCGCGTCGCGTTGCTGGCGTGCCTGCTCACGACGCATGAACAGGTACAGGCTTTCGACCTTCTCGCGTGCCCAGGGCGTCTTGCGCAGGAAGGTCAGGCTGGACGCGATGCTCGGGTCGACCGTGAAGCTCTTGATCAGGATGCGGGCGCCGAGATCGGGCCAGCCGAAGTGCGCGACCAGCTCGCTGAGCATGGCCTCCAGCGTCACCCCATGCAGCGGGTTCTTTGCCTGCGTCATGTGGCGTTCAGTGGCCTCGCGTGGTGCGCGATGTGATCGGCCATGAAGGTCGAGATGAAGTAGTAGCCGTGATCGAAGCCTTCGTGCCGGCGCAGGGTCAGCGGCTGGCCGGCGGCGAGGCACGCGGCCTCGAACAGCACCGGGTACAGTTGCTCGGCCAGAAACTTGTCGGCCAGGCCCTGGTCGATCAGCAGTGGCGGCACGCGCGCGCCCGATTTGATCAACGCGGTGGCATCGTGGCGTGCCCACGCGTTGCGGTCGTCACCGAGGTAGCGGCTGAACGCCTTCACGCCCCACGGGCATTGCATCGGCGCGGCGATCGGCGCGAACGCCGAGACGCTCTGGTAAAGGCCGGGGTTGTTCAGCGCCAGCGTCAGTGCGCCGTGCCCACCCATCGAGTGGCCGAACAGGCCGACGCGGTCGCCGCGCGCGGCGAAGTGTTCGAGCACGAGTTGGCGCAACTCGTGCGTGATGTAGCTGCCCATGCGCCAGTGCCTGTTCCACGGCGCCTCGGTCGCATCGAGATAGAAGCCGGCGGCGGTGCCGAAATCCCACGCGTCGTCCGCGCCCGGGATGCCGGTGTTGCGCGGGCTGGTGTCGGGCGTGACGAGCATCAGGCCGTGTTGTGCCGCATGCCGTTGAGCGCCGGCCTTGATCGCGAAGGTCTCTTCGCTGCAGGTCAGGCCGGCGAGGTAGAACAGGACGGGCACCGGGCGCGTCGACGCCTGCGGCGGCACGAACACGCCGAACTTCATCGGCGTGCCGGTCGCGGTGGAGTCGTGTTGATAAAAGCCTTGCACGCCGCCGAAGCAGGCGTGCTCGCTGAGCGTCGCTATCGTCATCAGTACATCACCACCGAGCGGATCGACTCGCCGCTCTTCATCAACTCGAACCCCTGGTTGATGTCCTCGAGCTTCAGCTTGTGCGTGATGAGGTCGTCGATGTTGATCTTGCCGTCCATGTACCAGTCGACGATCTTGGGCACGTCGGTGCGCCCACGTGCGCCGCCGAAAGCCGAGCCTTCCCATTTGCGGCCGGTGACGAGCTGGAACGGCCGCGTGCTGATCTCGGCGCCGGCCTCGGCCACGCCGATGATGATGCTGCGCCCCCAGCCCTTGTGCGTGCACTCCAGCGCCTGGCGCATCAGCTTCGTGTTGCCGACGCATTCGAAGCTGTAGTCAGCGCCGCCGTCGGTGAGTTGCACGATCGCATCGACGACGTTCTCGACGTTCTTCGGGTTGATGAAGTGCGTCATGCCGAACTTTCGCGCCATCGCCTCGCGCTCGGGGTTCAGGTCGACACCGATGATCTTGTCGGCGCCGACCATCTTGGCACCCTGGATCACGTTCAGGCCGATGCCGCCGAGCCCGAACACGACGACGTTCGCGCCGGCCTCGACCTTGGCGGTGAACAGCACGGCGCCGACGCCGGTCGTCACGCCGCAGCCGATGTAGCAGATCTTGTCGAATGGCGCGTCGCTGCGCACCTTCGCGACCGCGATCTCGGGCACGACGATGTAGTTGCTGAACGTGCTCGTGCCCATGTAGTGCAGGATCGGCTTGCCGTCGAGGCTGAAGCGCGAGGTCGCGTCGGGCATCAGGCCCTTGCCCTGCGTGCCGCGGATCAGCTGGCACAGGTTGGTCTTGCGCGACAGGCAGAACTTGCACTGCCGGCATTCGGGCGTGTACAGAGGAATGACGTGGTCGTCTTGCTTAAGCGAGGTCACGCCGGGACCGACATCGACGACGATGCCCGCGCCTTCGTGGCCGAGGATCGCCGGGAACAGGCCTTCGGGGTCGGCACCCGAGAGCGTGTAGTAGTCGGTGTGGCAGATGCCGGTGGCCTTGACCTCGATCAGCACCTCGCCGGCGCGCGGGCCGGCCAGGTCGACGGTTTCGATCGTGAGGGGGGCGCCGGCTTTCCAGGCGACGGCGGCTTTGGTTTTCATGGATCGGGTTCCTGACGACAATGGATTGCCGCCATTCTCGCCCGAACCGAAAGCGCCTACGCCGCGGCCTTGATCAGGTCGGCGGCCTTCTCGGCGATCGCGATCACCGGCGCATTCGTGTTGCCGCCGATGATGCTGGGCATGATCGACGCATCGACCACGCGCAGGCCCTGCACGCCGTGCACGCGCAACTGCGCATCGACCACGTCCGTCGCGCCCGGGCCCATTCGGCAGGAGCCGACCGGGTGGTAGATCGTGTCGGCGTGGCCGCGGATGAACTGCTCGATCTGTTGGTCGGTCTGCGCGTTGGCGGAGGCCGGCAACTCGCGGCCCCGGTGGCCGGCGAGGGCGGGCTGGCCGAGTAGGTGGCGCATCAGCTTGAAGCCGCGGATCAGGCGCATCATGTCGTCGCGCTCGGCGAGGAAGTTCGGGTCGATCAGCGGCGCTGCGAACGGGTCGCCGCTGGCCAGTTTCAGGCTGCCGCGGCTCTTCGGGCGCAGCAGGCAGACGTGGCACGAATAGCCGTGCCCGAACGTCGGCTTGCGGCCGTGGTCGATCAGCTTGCCGATCACGAAGTGCAATTGCAGGTCGGGCAGCGGCTCGTTCGGCTGGCTCTTGATGAAGCCGCCGGCCTCGGCGAAGTTGGTCGTCAGCATGCCGCTGCGCGCGCGTCGCCACTCGAAGATGCCCTTGATCGCGTTGATCGCGCCGGTCAGCGAGACACCGAACAACTCGGTGAACTGCGGCGCATTGACGACCTGCACCACGTCGACATGGTCGTGCAGGTTCGCACCGACGCCGGGCAGGTCGTGAACCACGCTGACGCCGTGCCGCTGCAGCTGCGCGCCCGGGCCGATGCCCGACAGCATCAGGATCTGCGGGGACTGCAGGGCGCCCGCGCACAGCAACACTTCGCGCTTTGCCTTGAGCTGCGTCAGCGTGCCGTTCACGCGCACCTCGACACCGACAGCGCGCCGGCCGTCCATCAGGATGCGCGTGGTGTGCGCCTGCGTCATCACCGTCAGGTTCCTGCGCGCGAGATTCGGCGTGAGATAGGCCTTCGCCGCGCTGAAGCGCTCACCCCCCTTGTGCGTGACCTGGTACATGCCGACGCCTTCCTGCGTCGGGCCGTTGAAGTCGGCGTTCTTCACGAAGCCGGCCTGGTGCGCGGCCTCGACGAAGACCGGGCCGAATCGGTTCGGGCTGCGCAGGTCCATCACGTTGAGCGGGCCGCCGGTGCCGTGCAGCGCATCGGCGCCGCGCTCGTTGTGCTCGGCCTTCCTGAAGTACGGCAGCAGGTCGTCGAAGCCCCAGCCCGGGTTGCCGGATGCCGCCCAGCCGTCGTAATCCTCGCGCGGGCCGCGCAGGTAGATCATCGCGTTCACCGAGCTCGACCCGCCGAGCACCTTGCCGCGCGGCTGGTAGCCGCGGCGGCCGTTCAGGCCGGCCTGCGGCA
>JBDUAG010000145.1:0-8029 GCA_040004785.1 Burkholderiales bacterium
TGCTTGCCGTGCGCTCGCGCGAGCCGATGCGCTTCGGCGACGACGAGGTGCGCTTCCTGGCGTCGCTGTCGAACCTGCTCGCGACCAGCCTGCAGCGCGCCCAGAGCGAGGAGGCGCTGAGTCACGCGCAGCGCCTCGAAAGCGTGGGCCAGCTGACCGGCGGCATCGCGCACGACTTCAACAACCTGCTCACGGTGATCCAGGGCAACCTGCAGGTGCTCGAGGAACTGCCGGCGCTCTCCAACGAAAGCCACGCGCAGCAACTGGTCGCGGCCGCGGCGCGCGCCAGCAAGCGCGGCGCCGAGCTCACCAGCAAGCTGCTCGCGTTCTCGCGCCGCCAGGTGCTTCAGCCGAGCGCGGTCGACGTGAACCTGCTGCTGGATTCGCTGTGCGACATGCTGCATCGAACACTCGACCAGCGCATCCGGATCGAGATCGAGGCCGAGCCCTGTCCGCCCTGCCTGGCCGACGCCGGTCAGCTCGAATCGGCGCTGCTCAACATCGCCATCAACGCGCGCGATGCGATGCCCGCGGGCGGCCAGCTGCGCTTTCGCGCCGCGCCCTGCCTTGCACTGCCGGACGACATCCACGCCGATATGGATGCCGCGCCTGCAACGGGTGCGGCCTACGTCGCGATCTCGATCACCGACAGCGGCACCGGCATGACCGACGAGGTGAAAGAGCGCGCCTTCGAGCCCTTCTTCACGACCAAGGAAGCCGGGCGCGGCACCGGGCTCGGCCTGAGCACGGTCCACGGGTTCGTCAAGCAATCCAAGGGTGGCATCTCGATCGACAGCGCGCTGGGCAGCGGCACGACCGTGACGCTCTACATCCCGAGCGTGCGCCAGGCCGCGGCGTCACCGGACGCGGCGCCGACGGACGACGCCATCGCCGCGGGCCTGCGTGTGCTGCTGGTCGAGGACGATGCCGATGTGCGCACGGTGATCCAGAACTTTCTGGATACGCTGCGCTGCGAGGTCACGAGCTGCGCCAGCGGCGAACAGGCGCTGATCGCACTCGAGTCCGGCGCGAGCTTCGACCTGTTGCTGACCGACGTCGCGCTCGGCGCCGGCATGCGCGGCACGGAGCTCGCCGCGCAGGTGCAGGCGCGCCTGCCGTCGCTGGGCGTGCTGCTGATGTCGGGCTTCTCGGCCGAGCTGCTCGAAGCCGACCGCAATTCGCCCCCGGCGTGGGAACTGCTCCGCAAGCCGTGCACGCGGGCAGAACTCGCCTGGGCGATGGCCAGGGTGGTCAACGCCTGAAACCGGATCGCGTTCAAGCACATCGGCCCCGTCCGAAAAGCTGATCATAGAGATTCAGTGCGCGAGTGCTGCGCCGGGTCGCTGTGTTGCGCTCATGTCCCCCGCCCGGGCTTCGCCCGGTGTCCTCCTCTACTTCGCTCCACACAACGACCCGCCACAGCACTCCTGGCACCACCGCGCTGCCCGCTGTCGAGGGCGTCGGGTGACCGGCGGAGTGAGGTAAAGGAGGAGGGCCGGTCTCTTTCGGCCCGGGGGACACGAACGCAGCAGGTCTCCCGACGGCCTCGACAGCCACGCGAATTACTGCAGCGTCGGCACCGGCGAAAGACAGCGTTGCACGAACGCCGACAGGGCCGCCACGTTCGGGATGTGGATGTCGCGCCGGCCCTTCGACGCGAAGCCGATGACCTGGTCGCGCGCGAGCCGGGAGAGCGCGCGGCTGACCGTCTCGAGCGTCATGCCCAGGTAGTTCCCGATCTCGGCACGCGTCATGCGCAGCGCGATCTGGTCGGTGCGCAGGCCGCGCTTGGCGAGCGACTCGGCCCAATAGCGCAGGAACTCCGCGACGCGCGCGTCGGCGGGCAGTGTGCAGACCGACATCAACGAATCCCGGTCGCGTGCGATCTCGCGGCTCATCGCCTGGTGCAGCACCGTCAGCAACTCGCGGTTGCCGGCGCACATCGCGAGCAGGGGTTCGTAGCCGATCGCCCACACCTCGCCGGTGTCCATCGCGACCGCGTCGCACGAATAGCTGCGGTCGGCGATGCCGTCGAACCCGAGCCAGTCGCCGCGGAACTTCAGGCCGACGACCTGCTCGCGCCCGTCGGGCGACAAGGTGACGATCTTGAAGAAGCCCGAGTTCATGATGTACAGATTCTCGAAGCGCTCGCCGGCCTGGTAGAGCACTTCGCCGGCGTGCACCAGCCGACGCTGTGGTGCCAGCTTGGCGCTGAGCAACATCAGCGTCTCGGCGATGTGCTGGGCGGCGCACTGGTTCGCATCCGCTTCGGGCGGCATCACGGGCGGCATCGTGGCAATCGGGGTGGCTTGGCACAGCATGGTTCGGCTCCTGAAGGGTTGACTTGAATCCTAGAAAGCCTCGAACAACCGTCGAACAACGGCCCGCCTCGCTGCGTAACGCTGTGTCAATGGCGTGTGTCCGGCGCGTGTCGGCGCGGGTGGAGGGCTCGACGCCTTGACCGGCATCAAGGTGTGCACGCATTGCGTCGTTACTCTTCGCAAATCGCACAGGCGCCGCTCTGCGTGAGCTCCGCCACCCACACCATGGTCCTGAACCTGAAGCCTCGCAGCCCGAATGACTTCTCGACCCCGTCGGCACGAGACATGAACGCATTGTTGTCCGATGCCCGTCAGTTGCAGGCCGCTGCGCGTTCCGGAACACCCCAACATCTGCTCCGGGGCAAGAACTTCGGGCTCCTCTGCGATGCGGCCGACGATGCCGACGCGGCGTTGTTCCAACGTGCGGCGACGGCGTTGGGCGCGCGGGTGGCGCAGCTGCGAACCAGCCTGTCGACGCTCAGCACGCCGGAGGAAGTGCAGCACACCGCGCGCGTCCTGGGCCGGCTCTACGACGCCGTGGATTGCATCGGCATGGCGCCGGAGATGGTGGCCCGGATCAGCGCCGAGGCCGGCGTTCCTGTCTTCCAGGCGATCGCGTCGGTGCAACACCCGACCGCCGGTCTGGCGCACCTGCTCGACGGCAGCTCGACACTCGACGACAGGCGATGCATCGTGATCCAGGCCGTGCTGCTGGGCGCACTGGCTTGATCTGCGACAAGGCCGACCGGCCGACGTGGTGCCAAGCTGCGCACGTCGCACGGAGAATCGCATGCAACACACCACGATCCGGATCATTCGCGAAGAGCACATGGCGCTGTCGGCGATGCTGCGTTCGATCCTGCTGCTGATCGAGCAGCACCGCCGCAGCTCGACCCAACCCGATTTCGCCGCGCTGCGCGCGATGCTGTTCTACGTCGACGAGTTTCCCGAGCAGCGACACCACCGCAAGGAGACGGAGCTGCTGTTCCCGAAGCTGCGTGCGCGCACCCCGCTGTCGCGCGAATTGCTCGACAAGCTCGACGAAGACCATGCGCGCGGCGAGCACATGATCCGAGCGCTCGAGCACGCGCTGCTGGGGTTCGAGATGCTGGGCGAGCCGCGACGCGTCGCGTTCGAGCAGGCCGCCCAGCGCTACGTCGATTTCTACCTCGCCCACATGGCGCTCGAGGAGCGCGAGATCCTGCCACTGGCCGAACGCGTGCTGACCGCACAGGACTGGGCCGACCTGGACGACGCCTTCTCTGCCAACCGCGACCCGCTCACCGGACACCACGATCCGGAGCCCGACTACCGCGCGCTGTTCACGCGCATCGTCGGCCTCGTACCCGCGCCGATCGGCCTGGGCAGCGCGCGGCCGTAGATCGATCCGACGACCCACACCACGAGGAGAGACCATGTTCCGACTCAACGTAGGCAACCTCGACCGCGCGCTGCGCGTTCTGCTCGGGCTGGTGCTGATCGCACTCGCCGCGTTCGGCCAGATCGGCCTGTGGGGTTACCTCGGCATCGTGCCGCTGCTCACTGGCGCGGTCGCGATGTGCCCGCTGTACAGCCTGCTCGGGTTCTCGACGACGTCGCGCTGAAGCGGTCGTCTCACGTCGCGCACCACGCGGCGAAACGCTCCCAGATCCCGTGCGTCAGCGCCCACCCGGAGGCGATGAACAGCGCCGTGCCGGCGACACGAAACCCCAGCATCGCCACTTGCGCCGGCGCGACCGCGGTGCCGCGCCACGATTGCCAGCGCGCCCATGCCCAGGGCGCGGCCGCGAGGCCCGGCATCGAACCCACGGTGAACGCGGCCATCACGAACGCGCCTTCGGTGGCGCTGCTGCCCAGTGCTGCCAGCAGCAACGCGCCCTGCAGCGCGGCGCATGGCCACGCGACCCACGCCACACCGGCCAGCGTCGCGCGCACGGTTCGCGCACGGCGACCGACCACGCGCACCGGCACCGCAGCGCTGCGGCGCATCCAGACCGGTTGGCGGCCGGTCAGCATCCACCACAGACCGAGCCCAAGGAACGCGAGGTGCAGCAGCGTCCACAGGGGCCGCAGTGCGGGCGCGGCCTGGCTCCACGCACCGAGCGCGGCGACGCTGCTCGCCGCGACCGCGCCGGCCGCCATGTAGCCGATCAGTCGGCCGAGGTGAAACCCGCCCACGCTGCGCCCGCAGCCCTGCGTCAGCGCGGCGCAGGGCGCGCCGCACATCACGGCGCAATGCGGCGTCGCGGCGACGCCCAGCGCGAGCCCGGCGAGAACCAGCGGCCACGCCATCAGACGATCCGCGACGGGTGTTCGGGCCCAGGCCCGGGCGCTTCGAGCAGTTGGGTGATCGCGGCCGACGTCGCGATCACGCCCCAGAAGATCAGGAACGTGACCGAGTACACCGCGCTGCTCGACCATTGCAGCGGGTCGGCGCCAAACCAGTGCAGCGTGGTCGCGTCGACGACGACGAACACCAGCCCCTCCAGCACGCCCGCCATCACGAACGCGGGCCACAGGATCAGCAAGGCGCGCTCGCGAAACGGACGCGGCGCTCCGCTGGCCTGCAACGCGAGTTCAGCGGCGCGGGGTGACAACATGGTTGCGCGCCTGCATCGCGGGGGTGCTGGCGTCGGCCTCGGCGGCGCCGTTCGCCGCCAGCGGTCGGTCACGCCCGTGGATCGCGTAACCCAGCGTGATGAAGCTGGCGACGACCACGACTGCAGGGCCGCCGAACGCCAACCACACCATGCGGATGCGCCACCACGGCTGCACCGGCCCCATCTTTTCCTTGCCCACTCCTTGCGTACTCATGCTTCGCTCCTCTTTCAACGTGGCACGACGAACGTCGAACGCTCGCTCACCCTGGCGGTCGCCGCACCGAGCGCGACCACCTCAAACCGGATCGGGTGCGCGCCGGCACCGAGCGCCTTCGCCGCCTGCGGCGAGACGCGCACCGCGAGCGTGACCCAGCGCGCCTGCGCGGGCTCGACCGCGACATCGCTCGCGTCGACCAGCACCGCCCCGGGAATGCCCTGCGCCTCGACGTGGTAGCGCTGGCTCTGCTCGGTCGCGTTCATCAGTTGCAGGCGGTACAGGTTCTCGACCTGGCCGTCGTCGACGAGGCGGGCCAGCGTCATGCGGTCGCGCACGACATCGACCTTGAAGGTGTGGCGCATCGCCAGGCTGGCGACGAAGCCTCCGGCGATCACGACCAACACCGCGCCGTAGATCAGCACGCGCGGCCTCATCACGCGCCTGAACATCTGTGAGCGCGTGAGGCGCTGGATCAGGCCGTTCTCGGTCGCGTAGCGGATCAGGCCGCGCGGGTACTTCATCTTGTCCATCACGCTGTCGCAGGCGTCGATGCACGCGCTGCAGGCGATGCACTCGTACTGCAGGCCGTCGCGGATGTCGATGCCGACCGGGCACACGTGCACGCACAGGCCGCAATCGATGCAGTCGCCAAGATTGGCTGCCTTGAGATCGGCCCCGCGCGCGCGCGTGCCGCGCGGGTCGCCGCGCGCTGCGTCGTAGCTGACGACCAGCGTGTCGCGGTCGAACATCGCGCTCTGGAAGCGCGCATACGGGCACATGTACTTGCAGACCTGCTCGCGCAGGAAGCCGGCGTTGCCGTAGGTCGCGAGGCCGTAGAAGTTGACCCAGAACCACTCCCACGGGCCGAAGCTCAGCGTGAAGGCCTCGGCCCACAGCGTATTGATCGGCGTGAAGTAGCCGACGAAGGTGAAGCCCGTCCAGAGGCCGATCGTCAGCCACACGATGTGCTTGGCGGTCTTGCGCCAGACCTTGTTCAGCGTCCAGGGGCCGGCGTCGAGCTTCATGCGGGCGCCGCGCTCGCCCTCGATGCGATGCTCGACCCACAGGAAGATCTCGGTGTAGACGGTCTGCGGGCAGGCGTAGCCGCACCACAGCCGGCCGCCGACCGCGGTGAAGAAGAACAACCCGTAGGCCGAGAGCACGAGGATGCCCGTCAGGTAGATGAAGTCCTGCGGGTACAGCACCAGATCGAAGATGTAGAAGCGCCGCGACGTGAGCTCGAACAGCACCGCCTGGCGCCCGTTCCACGCCAACCACGGCAGCCCGTAGAACACGATCTGCGTGAACCACACCAGCGCCCAGCGCCAGTGCGCGAACCAGCCGTGCACCGAGCGCGGGTAGATCTTCTTCTGCTTCTCGTAGAGCGAAACCAGTTCCGGCTCGGCCGCGATCGGCGCGATCGGAATGACGCGCGCCCGCGTGGCTGGCGGGGGCGTCATCAAGCGCTCACTTGGCGGCCGTCGCGGTCGCAGTCGCGGTCGCGGTGTTGGACAGGCCCCAGACGTAGGCCGTCAGCACATGGATCTGCTCGGGCGTGAGCCGCTCCCCGTGCGCCGGCATCACGTTGGTCTTGCCGTTCGTGACCATCGCGACGATCGCGTCCTCGCCCCAGCCGTGAAGCCAGACCTTGTCGGTCAGGTTGGGTGCCCCCATCAACGGGTTGCCCTTGCCGTCGGGCCCGTGGCAGGCCGCGCAGACCGTGAACTTGGACTGGCCGAGCTGCGCCGCGATGTTGTTGTGCGGGCTGCCGGACAGGCTCAGCACGTAGTTGGCGACATTGCGCACATCGTCCGCAGAGCCCACCGCCGCGGCCATCGGCGGCATCATGCCCTGGCGGCCTTCGGTGATCGTCTCCTTGATGCGCTCGGGCGTGCCGCCCCACAGCCAGTCGGTGTCGGTGAGGTTCGGGAAGCCCTTGCTGCCGTGCGCATCCGAGCCGTGGCAGGGCGCGCAGTTGTTCGCGAACAGGCGCTCGCCGATGGCCATCGCCTTCGGGTCGTGCGCCAGGTCGGGAATCGACTTCGCGGCGAAGCCGGCGAACAGCGGCGCGGTCGTGGCGCGGGCCTTCGCGACTTCGTCGTTGTACTGCCCGATGCTGGTCCACTTGAACGAGCCGGGCGCGCTGCCCAGACCGGGATAGACGACGAGATAGCCGCCGGCGAACACGATCGTCAGCACGAACAGCCACATCCACCAGCGCGGCAGCGGGTTGTTGAGTTCGCGCAGGTCTTCGTCCCACACATGGCCGGTGGTGTTGTCGCCGGCCATCACGCGGCGCCGCGCGGCGATGATCAGCAGCGCCAGGCACGCGATCAGGCCCAGCACCGTGACGACGGCGATGTAAATCGACCAGCCATTGCTGAAGAAGTCACTCATCGTGCGCTCCCGGGACGGCGTCGTCCGCCTCGCCCGTGAAGGGCAGCAGCGCCGCCTCCTCGTTGGCACGCTGTCGCGTCGGCCACCAGCTGTAGGTCACCAGGCCGGCGAAAAGCAGCAGGCTGAACAGCGTCACGAGGCTGCGGATGTCATTCACGTCCATGTTCTTGTTCCCCTCACTTCACGTGGGTGCCCAGCGATTGCAGGTACGCGATCACGGCATCCATCTCGGTCTTGCCCCTCACGGCCTCGACACTGCCGGCGATGTCTTCGTCCGTGTACGGCACGCCCACTCGCCTCAGGCCCACCAGATGCGACGGCATGCTCGGCGCGTCGATCAGGGTCTTGGACAGCCAGGTGTAGGCGGGCATGTTCGACTCGGGTACCACGTCGCGCGGGTTCACCAGGTGTGCGCGGTGCCAGTCGTCCGAATAGCGCCCGCCGACGCGCGCCAGGTCCGGGCCGGTGCGCTTGCTGCCCCACTGGAACGGACG
>JBDUAG010000146.1:0-8021 GCA_040004785.1 Burkholderiales bacterium
GCCGATCGCACAGGCCCTCGAGGTTCGCGCCCTCGGAGTCGGTGACGAGGATGGTTGGGCCGCTGCGTCGCAAGGCGCGCAGCACCGCCACGAGCCGCTGCACCAGCGCCGGCGCGACGCCTTCGAAGGGCTCGTCGAGCAACAGCAGGCGCTGGCCCTGGCCGATGGCGCGCGCCAGCGCGGCCAGCTTCTGTTGTCCGCCGGAGAGCTGGTTGCCGCGCCGCTGGATCAGCGGCACCAGTTCCGGAATCATGTCGAGCACACTGCTGACGCGCCGGGTGCGTTCGGTGGCGTCGAGCCGTGCAACCTCGAGCGGCAGTTCGATGTTGGCGCGCACCGTCAGCTCCGGTATCAGCCGCCGGTCTTCGGGCATGTAGCCGATGCCCAGGCGCGCGCGGTGCTGGGTGGGCCAGCCGGTGACGTTGTTGCCGTCGATCCAGACCTGGCCCGAGGCCGCGGGCAGCGCGCCGATCAGCGTGCGCATCAGCGTGGTCTTGCCTGCGCCGTTGTGGCCGACCACGCCGAGCACGCTGCCCTGGGAAGCGTCCAGGTCGACCTGCTCGAGGATCGACACGGGCCCGACGGCCACGCAAAGCTTGCGCGTTTCGATCATGCGGCACCTGCCTCTGCGGCTGCGGCCCCAGCCGTGCCGCGCAACACGGCAGATTGAACCTGCGCGTCGCGCATGACCTCATCGGGTGCGCCGTCGGCGATCATCGAGCCGTCGCGAAAGGCGAGGATGCGCGTCACGTAGTGGCGCACCACGTCCATGTCGTGTTCCACGAACAGCACCGTGACGCCGCTGGCGCGGATAACGTCAAACACGACCTCCATCAGCGGCATCTTCTCGGCGGACGACACGCCGCTGGTGGGTTCGTCCAGCAGCAGCAGCTTGGGTTTCAGTGCCAGGGCCATCGCGATGTCAATCAACTTGCGTTGGCCCTGCGGAACCAGGACGACTGGCCGCTCGCCGATCGACTGCAGGCCGAATCGTTCGAGCACCTCGCCTGCGCGGGCCTGGCTGTGCGCGGAATGCAGCGGCTTCAGCAGTCCACCCGTCGAGCCATCCGCCAGTGCCAGTGCGAAGAGAAGGTGCTCGCGCACCGTCATTTCGGGGAAGAGCTGCGGCACCTGGAAGGAGCGCGCCATGCCATGGCCCACGAGTTCGCGTGGGCTGCGGCCCAGGGTGCTGCGACCGTCGAGCAGGATGTTGCCCTGGGTCGGACGCAGGTAGCCCGTCACCATGTTGAGGAAGGTCGTCTTGCCGGCGCCGTTGGTGCCGATGAGACCGACCACGTCGCCTTGCGCAATGCGCACGCTGACCTTGTTCACAGCCACGACGGCACCGAAGCGCACGGTGAGGTCGCGGGTTTCGAGCAGCGGTGCCGAGCTCATGCGCGGACCTTCCGGCGTGTCTTCAGGATGCTGGACAGCCCGCTGGGGAAGCGCACGATCAGCAGCAGCAGGGTCGCGCCCAGCACGAACTTCCAGTACTGCGGTGCGTATTCGAAGGCCAGCGCATGGATGCCTTCGAGCACGGCGGCGGCGGCCAGCGAACCCCAGATGCCGCCCGCACCAGCGAGGATCGCGATGAACACGAACTCGCCGGAGGTCGTCCAGTAGCCCATGCCCGGATCGACCTGGCCGACCAGGATCGCCACCAGCGCACCCGCGCCACCGGCCAGGGCACCCGACGCCGTGTACTCGAGGTGGATCACCCGGCTGGGCGAGCGGCCGAGGTACTCGACGCGAACCTCGTTTTCGCGGATGGCGGGACCGACATGGCCCATCGCGGTTGCCAGATAGCGCGAGACGCCCCAGGCCGCGAGCAGCGTGACCACGGCAGTCAGCAGGTAGACGGAGCGGATCGCGCCGATGTCCGCGGTCTGCACCGTGAAGAAGGATGCCCGCGCCACCGTGAAGCCGTCCGACGAGCCCAGGCTCTGCGACTTGAGCAGGACGCCATAGAGGATCATCGACAGCGCCATGGACAGCATGGCGAAGAAGATCCCGCGGTAGCGCCGCATGAGGAAGCCGGCGGCGAAGGCCACGCTGCCGGACAGCAGGCTCGCCAGCACGAGCAGTAGCAGCGTGTCGCGAATGCCGAGCCAAGGCGTGCCCAGGCCGGCGATATAAGCGCCGAGGCAGTAGTACAGCGCGTGACCGAAGGGCACCAGACCGGCGCGCAGCAGCAGCAGCAAGCCGAGTGCGACGAGTCCCTTGGCAAGAGCAATGGCCAGCAGGCTCATCAGCCAGCTCGGGGTGAAGAAAGCGGTCGCGGCCAGCATGACCAGCAGCCCGAGCAGGAACGCGTCGGATCGATGAAGGACGTTCATATCTTCCTCAGCGCGGCTTGGGGGAACAGCCCTTCGGGCCGCACGGCGAGCACGAGTGCCATCACCACGTAGACAATGAACACTTCGGCGAAGGGAAGCAGATGAATGGTCGCGGCGCGCGCCAGCCCGACGACCAGCGCACCCAGTGCGGCGCCCGGGATGCTGCCCATGCCGCCGATCACGATGACCGCGAAGGTCACCACGATGATCTCGGCACCGAGGCCCGGTGCCACCTGGATCATCGGCGCGGTCAGCGCGCCGCCCAGCGCCGCCAGCACGGCGCCGAGCAGGAAGGTCGCCACGTACAGGCGCTCGACGTTGATCCCCATGGCGGCCGACATTTCCGGGTCGCGGATGATGGCGGCCAGGCAGCGCCCGGTGCGCGTGCGCTGAAGCAGCCACCAGAGCGACAGGCCAACCACGATGGCCGCGGCAGGCAGCACGAACTCGTAGTTGTTGAAGCGCAGGCCGTTGATCTCGGAACTCCCCAGCAATCCGTACGGCGCGCTGGCCGGATACGCTGCCGTGCCCCAGATGAACTGGATCACGTCGTCCAGTACCAACAGCAACGCATAGGTCGCGAGTGCCAGTGACACTTCGTCGCGCCCACGCAGGTGGCGCAGCACGCCGCGCTCCAGGACCAGGCCCATCACGACGCCGGCGACGACGGCCGTTCCGACCTGGATCGAGAATGCGGCGACGGAGGGCGGCCGATCGGCAAACCAGTAGCCCATCGTCGTCGCGGCGACATACGCGCCGATGGCGTACAGGTTGCCGTGCGCGATGTTCAGAATCTTCATCACGCCGAAGATCAGGGTCAGTCCAGCAGCCACGAGGAACAACCACGCGCCGTAGATCAGCCCGTCGATGACGATGGTGAGCAGTGTCGACATGGGGTGTTGAGCAAAAGCTCGCTCACTTGGCCGCGACGATGCCGTCGCACTTGCGCCCGGCCATCCCGCTTGCCAGCCAGGCCTCGCTCTTGATGCCCTCGGGCGGATTCACGCATTCGGCCGGGAAGCGCATCGTGTTGCGCACCGACACCGCTTTCTTCTCCGTGTCGAAAAAGGCCTCGCCGACGGCCATGTCCTGGATCGCCTGATGGCCGTTGCCCAGCGCCAGCCGGATGGTGCCGCTAGGCGTCTCGAAGCTGCGGCCCTTGAGTGCCTTGATCAGGGCCGGCGTGCCGGTATCGCCCGCCTTGGCGGCGCTGTCGTAGGCGGCCTTCAGCGCGAGCAGCGTGTTGGCGTACTGGTAGGCGGTGTAGACCGGGGCCTCCTTGTGGTGGGTCTGGTAGCTGGCCGTGAACCAGTCGTTGAGCGCCGACTTGGGCGCGAACAGGCCGTTGGTACCGCGCGCGGTGAACACCACGCCGTCCGGGATCTGCGCACCCATCCGGTACATCGACAGTTCGAGCAGAGGCGCGAAGATCTTCGAGCGCTCATGCAAGCCGCGCGGGCGCATCTGAGTGAAGAAGGCCTCGAGATCCGCACCCGCCATCGAGGTGTGGATGATCTCGGGCCGCTTCGTCGCGAGTGCCGAGATCTCGGCCGCGTACTGGCCTGCGCCCGGAGTCGGCCACTGCTCGGCGACGACCTCCATCCCTGGTTTCAGCGCTTTGAAGGCGGCGCTGAAGTCGCGCCATGCGTCCTGCCCCAGCGCATAGTTGGGGTTGATGTGCGCCACGGTCTTCGCGGCCGGCATGCGGGCCTGCGCGTAGAGCGCGAGCGCAACGCTGTCCATCGTGGTCGAACCCGTCGTGCGGAACACGTACTCGTACTTGCCGTCTTCGAAGATGCGCGGCGTCGCGCAGGTGGACATCACCGTGAGGACTTTCAGTTCCTCGGCCACCGGTGCGATCGCCACGCAGGTGGCGGCGGAGCCGAAGCCCATCACCGCATCCGCGCTCTGACGCCCGACCAGTGCGCGGAACTCGGCGACCTGCTTGGCGTTGCCGCCGTTCTCGTCCAGAAAGACCAGTTCGACTTCCTTGCCACCCAGTCCCTTGCCGGTGTTGTAGGGCGGCGGGAGCTCGCCTTTGTTGATGGCGTCAGCCAGCATGCGCGCAGCGTTCTGGCCGGGCCCATTCACCACCGATAGCGGGCCTGTCAACGGCGTCACGACGGCAATGCGCACCTTGCCTGTTTGTGCAACGGCGCTGGCGGCGTTCAACAAGCAGGCCGCGCCGAACGGGACGGCGAGCCAGCGAAGGCTGGATTGCGATTTCATGTCGTTGTCTCCTGGTTTTGGGTCGGACTGCCAGCCGTCTCTCTTTGGGCCGTTCTGTCTGTCCGTTCATCGGAACGCATTGCTGTGCGTTCGGAGGAGGATTCTTTTCCAACAGTGAACGACAGCGCAGGCGGATGTCCGTTGAATGAACACTGAATATCTTCGATGCAGGCTGCTTAAAACCGGGCGTGGTGCTGCTCAGGCTGGTTGCGACAGCCCGGCGCAAAGGCCTGGCGCTGACCGAGCTGGCCTCAAATGCGCGGTTGCTGCGTCTCCGGCGACGCGAAGAATTTCGACAACGGCCGCCAGTTCGCGACCTGGCTCGGAGTGGTGCTGCGGCAGTACTGCAGCGGCGGCAAGCCTGCGCTTCTGGAAATGAGCAAAGGCGGTGACACGTACCTGCGAACGATGTAGATCCACGGCGCCGATCGGTGATCTACCGCGCGACGCAACGAGGCGATGCAGAGAGCTGGTTGGCAAATGCAGCTGCAGGCGGTTGTAAATGTAGAACCCAAGTCCCGGCCGCGCACGTTGGCGCTGACGACAATGCGTCGCTTGCTCTTGCCGGCGCCATTCGGGCGATCAGTGCGTAAGCGGTCAGCCAACTGCGTACTTGCGTGATGACCGTCGCGGCGACTATTGGCGATCGATCGCGATGCGCCAGGGCGTCAGCGCTTCGAAGTCTTCGACGGTCTTTGCCTTGGGCAATTCGACCAACAGCGCCTTGAGGTACCGGTAGCCGTCGATCTTGTTGGCGACGCAGGTCTGCAGCAGCGAGTACAGGTTCGCGCTGGCGTTGGCGCCCGCCACCGTATCGGCGAACAACCAGTTGCGGCGCCCGACGACAATCTCGGGGTCATTCTGCCCATGTCGGGCAGGAGGTAGAGGTCTTCTACCGCTGGCATGCGCTCTATGGTCGTCGACTTCGACGGCAATACGGCGAACAGCGAGCGGCAGGTGACGTGGTTCACGTCGAGGTGACTCCGGGCGTAGTCCTGGTCGTGGCGGCGTGGATGCTCGATGCTGCCTCTTGCGCGGGCATGGAATTGGGCGCTCCCCGCGCATCGGTGGGCGCCCTCGGCGATCTGCATCAACTGCTGTCTCAGCACGGACTTCGGCGAAGCTCCTGCGGTGTCTTCCACACCGATTGCGAGGAGCAAGATGACCCGTCCACCCAGATCGCATTTGATGCTGCCGGCATCACCCGCGCCGACGGCGCCGCGCCAACTGAGCATTGTGTTCGAGACCCTGGCACTCCAGGGAATGAGTCCAGGCCAACGAGCAAATGCCGTCACGCAGCTGGCCATCGTGCTGCTGCAGGCGGCGGGAGTGCAGACGCAGGAGGTGAGCAATGACGAGCACTGATCTGTTGCCCGCGGCCGTGCTGTGTCGCAAGGCAGTCGTCTATGTGCGGCAATCCACCCAGACGCAGGTTCAGACCAACCTGGAGAGCCAGCGTCGCCAATACGACCTCGTTGATGAGGCGCGACGTCGCGGATTTGCGCAGGTCGAAGTTATCGATGATGACCTTGGCAGATCCGCCAGCGGCACGGTGGCCAGACCCGGCTTCGATCGACTGGTGGCCTGGCTGTGTGCCGGTGAGGTCGGCGCCGTGTTGTGCTTCGACGCCTCGCGACTGGCACGCAATGGGCGCGACTGGCACCATCTGCTGGAGTTGTGCGGGTTGGTCGAGGCCCGCGTCATTGATCTTGATGGCGTCTACGACCCGTGTCGCCCCAACGATCGGCTGCTGCTGGGCATGAAGGGCAGCATCAGCGAGTTCGAACTCGGCGTGCTCAAGGCGCGCATGTTCGATGCAGCCCGTGCCAAGGCTCAGCGCGGTGAGTTGCGCATCAGCGTTCCGATCGGGTACGTCTGGCATCGGGAGATTGGTCTCGGATTCGATCCTGACATGCGCCTGCAGGAGGTCATCCGACTGATCTTCGCCCGATTCCGCAAGCTGGGAAGCGCTCGCCAGGTCTTGCTGTCGCTCACGGGCGAACAGGTTCACTTTCCGCGCCCATCGGACGGCAAGAAGCTGGTGAGCTTTGACTGGACACCGATCCGATACCGCAACGTGATCTCGGTGCTCAAGAACCCCTTCTATGCAGGCGTGTACGTGTACGGCAAGACTGAGAAGCGCACCGCGATCGTCGACGGTCGGGTACGCAAAACCTATAAACACGGCAAGCCGATTGAACGCTGGGAGGTGATGCTCAAGGACCATCACGACGCCTACATCGACTGGACCGAGTTCGAGCGCAATCAGAAGCAAATCGCCCTCAACGCCTACGGTAAAGTGGATGGCGTGAAGTCCGGGCGCGGCGGCCGGGCATTGCTGGCCGGAATGCTGTGCTGCGGTCGCTGTGGGCGTCGTCTGTCGGTGGCCTATACGGGGCGAGGATTCGGCAACCCGGTGTATCGATGCGATCGCCCGAATATGCAGTATGCGAAGTCGCGGTGTTTTACTTTCGGCGGCCGGCGACCCGACGAAGCAGTCGCTCGAGAGCTGTTGCGCGCTGTCGAGCCGATGGCCATCGAAGCGGCACTGCAAGCGGAACAGAGATACATGGAAGTTCAGGCGGATCATCGTCGCATCGCAGAACTCGAGCTGCAGCAGGCACGCTATGAGGCCTCGCTCGCCGAGCGCCGCTACGCAGCCTGCGATCCCGACAACCGCTTGATCGCCGCGCAACTCGAGAAGAGCTGGGAGGCTGCTCTGCAGCGGGTGCGCTTATGCGAACAGCGCTTGGATGCGACTGAGCGAACGTTGCCGGCTGTACCCAGCCCGGACCTCGGTGGTCTCGCCCAAGATCTCTCCACCGCTTGGGAGGCGCCCGGCGTCACTATGCGCGCACGCCAGCAATTGCTTCGTGCCCTCGTCAAGGAGATCATTGCCGACGTCGATGAAGAGACGCGCGAGATCGTGTTGACGATCCATTGGCACGGCGGCCAGCATTCGCAGTCGCGCATTGCGAAGCCGCGCAGTGGAGAGCATGGTTGCCGTACACCGGACGAGGCACTGGCCGTCATGCGCAGCATGGCGAGCAAGTGGTCCGACGAGCATATCGCCGCGACGCTCAACCGCATGGGCCTTCCAACGGGTCAAGGCAAGACATGGACCGCGCATCGCGTCGGCGCTGTGCGCATGGTCAATGACATTCGCGCGTACCGGTCGGCGCACAAGGAGGGCGAGTGGTTGACCATGTCCGAGGCGGCTACCAAGCTCGGTGTGACGAACCATCGCATTCGCCACTTGATCAAGGAAGGTCTGCTGCCAGCGGAGCAAGTCGTTCCGCGAGCGCCGTATCAAATTCGGGCGCGTGATCTGCTTGACCCGAAGGTCATCGAGGCGACCACCCGAACAGATCGCCCGTGTCGCGCAGATTCCAAAAATCAAATCTCAATGTTTTCAATCACTTAACGAAGTGGGGCACTATGAACAGGCCATTACGA
>JBDUAG010000147.1:0-8002 GCA_040004785.1 Burkholderiales bacterium
TTCTTCATCGCCGGGTGGTGGTTCGGCGCGAACATGAAGCCGATGCCGGTGTCGGCGATGCAGGTCGCGATGGCGGCAGGCGTCAAGGCCAGCGGCACGCCGAGCGCCTCCAGCACGTCGGCACTGCCCGACTTGCTGCTGACGCTGCGGTTGCCGTGCTTGCTGACGCGCGCGCCCGCCGCCGCCGCGACGAACATGCTGCAGGTCGAGATGTTGAACGTGTGCGAGCTGTCGCCGCCGGTGCCGACGATGTCGACCAAGTGGGTTCGGTCGGCGACCTCGACCTTGGTCGAAAACTCGCGCATCACCTGCGCCGCTGCCGTGATCTCGCCGATGGTTTCCTTCTTCACGCGCAAGCCGACCAGCAACGCGGCCATCATCACCGGCGACATCTCGCCGCTCATGATGCGGCGCACCAGCGCGAGCATTTCGTCGTGGAAGATTTCGCGGTGGTCAATGGTGCGGGTCAGCGCATCGAGGTTGGTGATCGTCATGTTGCCCTCTCTGGTTCAGGCGGTCAGGTGTTCGCGCACGGCCGCCACCGCGCGATCGACGCCGCCGGCATCGACGTCGAGGTGCGTCACGAAGCGCAGCCGATACAACCCGGTGGCGAGCACGCCGCGCGACTTGAGGTGCTCCATCAAGCCGACGGCGCGCGGGCCCTGCAGGTCGGCGAACACGATGTTGGTCTGCGGCGGTTCGACCGTGAGGCCCGGCAACCCGGCGAGGCCTTCGGCCATCCGCTTCGCGAGCGCGTGATCGTCGGCGAGGCGGTCGATGTGGTGGTCGAGCGCGTGGATTGCGGCCGCGGCCAGCAGCCCGGCCTGGCGCATGCCGCCACCGAGCATCTTGCGCCAGCGGTGCGCGCCGCGGATCAGCTCGCGTGAGCCCACGAGTGCGGAGCCGACCGGGGCACCGAGGCCCTTCGAGAAGCAGACCGAGACGCTGTCGAAGTGCGACGCCATCTCGCGCGCGTTCGCCCGCGGATCACCGCCCATCGCGACGGCCGCGTTGAACAGCCGTGCGCCATCCAGGTGCGTCGCGAGGCCACGCCGGCGCACCAGTGCGGTCGCCTCGGCCAGGTACGCCATCGGCAACAGCTTGCCGCCGAGCGTGTTCTCGAGCGCCAGCAGGCGCGAGCGCGCGAAGTGCGAGTCGTCGGGTTTGATCGCGGCCTCGATGTCCGAAAGCAGAAGCGTGCCGTCGGGCTGGTGGTCCAGCGGTTGCGGTTGCACGCTGCCGAGCACCGCGGCACCGCCGCCTTCCCAGCGATACGTGTGCGCCATCTGGCCGACGATGTATTCGTCGCCGCGCCCGCAGTGGCTCATGATCGCGACGAGATTGCTCTGGGTGCCGCTGGGCACGAACAGCGCCGCCTCCTTGCCGAGCGTCGCGGCGATGCGCTCCTGCAGTGCGTTGACGGTCGGGTCGCCGCCGAACACATCGTCGCCGAGCGGCGCCTCGAACATCGCCGCGCGCATCGCGGCGGTCGGTTGTGTGACGGTGTCGGACCGCAAATCGACGATGTTCATGCGCGCAAATCCAGGAAGTTCTTCAGCATCGCGTGGCCGTGCTCGGTCAGGATCGATTCGGGGTGAAACTGCACGCCTTCGAGCGGCGTCGTCGTGCCGGCGAGTGCGCGGTGCCGCACGCCCATGATCTCGCCGTCCTGCGAGGTGGCGGTCACCTCCAGCGCGGCCGGCAGGGTCTCGCGCTCGATCACGAGCGAGTGGTAGCGGATCACGGTGAATTCGCGCGGCAGCGCGGTGTAGACGCCGCGCTCGTCGGTCGTGATGACATCGGTCTTGCCGTGCATCTGGGTCTGCGCGCGGATCACCTTGCCGCCAAGCGCGGCGCCGATGGCCTGGTGGCCGAGGCACACGCCGAGAATCGGCAGCTGGCCGGTGAAGGCCTCGATGGCACCGATGCAGATGCCGGCCTCCGCCGGCGAGCACGGCCCGGGCGAAAGCACCAGCTTGTCGGGCTTGAGCGCAGTGATGCCTTCGAGCGTGATCTCGTCGTTGCGGAACACCCGCACGTCCTCACCGAGCTCGGCGAAATACTGCACCAGGTTGTAGGTGAAGGAATCGTAGTTGTCGATCATCAGCAGCATGTGCGCTTTGTCCCGTTGATTGCGTTGGGCGCTGACCGTGGCGCCCGTGTCGGTTACCTGCCCTGCCTAATCCAGGTCAGCGCCGAGCGGAGCCGGTCGCATCATGTCGGCATCGAAGCCCATCAGCACACTGGCCAGTTCGAGCGTGCGCCACAGCTCGGCCGGCATCTCGCGGATCGCCTGCGGCGTGCGCGCCGCAGCAATCCAGGCGCTGATCTGGCGATGCTGCTCGGGTGTCAGCAGATGGCGGCTCAGCATGTCGTCGAGTGTCTGCATGGGTCGGCTGCCTTCAGAAGTTGTCGGCGGTCATGCTCACATCCTAAGGCTTCGGCGCGCCGACCTGGCGGCTCGGATCGGCTTTCGCGAAGGCGTCGAGCCGCTCGCAGGCGGCCATGATGCGCAGCACCGTCGGGATGCCGGCAACCTCGATCTTGAACACGCGCATCACGACGACGATGCTGGCCAGGCAGATGTCTGCGATGGTCGGCGTGTCGCCATGGCAGAAGGTGCCGGTTTGCAGCTCGCCGGCGAGCCGCTGTTCGAGCGCCTGCAGGCCGGTGCTGAACCAGTGGATTTGCCATGCACGCCACGCGGCGTCGTCGAACGTTCCGGCCGTCGTCAGGTACTTCCTGACCCGCGGGGTGATCAGCGGATGCGTGTCGGCCGCCAACATCGAAGCCAGCGAGCGCACCCGCGCGCGGCCGTGCGGGTCGGCGGGCAACAGCGCCGGCGCGGGGTAGCTCTCGTCGAGAAACTCGAGGATCGCCAGCGACTGCGTCAGCGGCGTCGCGGACTGGCCGGGGCCGTGATCGACCAGCGCCGGGATCGCCCCCATCGGGTTGATCTTCAGGTAGGCCTCGTTGCGCTGTTCGCCGGCGTCGATGTTGACGTTGCGCTCCTGCGGCTGCACGCCCTTGAGGTTGAACGCGACGCGCACGCGGTAGGTCGCGGAGGTGCGCCAGAAGGAGAAGAGTTCGAAGCGTGCGGCATCTTTCATGGGAGCTCCTGGGCGGTTCCAACCTGTTCAGCGGGCAGCGGCGCGCAACAGCGCGATCACAAGCGGCGGCGCCACGCCTTTCAGCGCCGCACGCTCCGGCTGGAACAGCGTGCAGACGAAGAACGGATGCTCGTCGAGTTCCACGGCGCGGATCTCGCCTTGCGAATCCTGCGCCGTGCCGCGCAACGGGCCGGCCAGCAGGCGCGCCGCGAACGCCGGGTTCAGGCCGTAGCGGCAGCGGTAGCCTTCGGTCGCCGTTTCGCTGCCGTAGGCGGCCTTGATGCGCGAGCCGTCCACCAGCGTCACCTGATCGCTGACGTCGACGAGCGCGCAGGCCAGCGCGTTGATCACGGCGTTGTGCGCGTCGGGCGCCGTCTCCGCGTGTTCGGCATCCTGCATGCCGAGCACGTTGCGTGCGAACTCGATCACCGCGTGCTGGAAGCCGCCGCAGGTGCCGAGGAACGGCACGCGCTGCTCACGCGCGAAGCGGATCGCGCGCAACGCACTGTCCATGTCGCGGTACGGGCTCGCCGGAACGCACCACAGCGCGTCGAAGTGCGCGAGGCCTGGTGCGTCCGGCATCGCATCGGTGGCGAGCCAGTCGAACTCGACCGCGCGCTTGAGTTGCTCGCCGGCCAATCGCAAGGCCACGGGAATCGCGCGGTGCGCGGTCACCTCGGCATTGAAGTCGCCGATCAATCCGACCTTCAGCGCGCGCATCAGAAGCCCTCCTCGACCAGCTCGGCCGCGCGGATCAGCGCGCGCGCTTTGGCCTCGGTCTCGCGCCATTCCATCTCGGGGATGGAATCGGCGACGACGCCGGCCGCGGCCTGCACGTACAGCACCTGATCCTTCACGATGCCGGTGCGGATCGCGATCGCCACGTCCATGTCACCGGCGAAGCTCAAATAGCCGCAGGCGCCGCCGTAGATGCCGCGCTTGACCGGCTCGAGCTCGTCGATGATCTCCATCGCGCGGATCTTCGGCGCGCCGGTCAGCGTGCCGGCCGGAAAGGTGGCGCGCAGCACGTCGAGATTGGTCATGCCGTCCTTCAGGAGCCCTTCGACATTGCTGACGATGTGCATCACATGCGAGTAGCGCTCGACCGTGAACGCCTCGGTCACCTTCACGCTGCCGGTCTTGGCGATGCGGCCGATGTCGTTGCGCGCCAGGTCGATCAGCATCACGTGCTCGGCGCGCTCCTTCGGGTCGCCCTTCAGCTCGGCCTCGAGCGCCTTGTCTGCTTCAGGCGTCGCGCCGCGCGGGCGCGTGCCGGCGAGCGGGCGGATCGTGACCTTGTGGCCCTCGGCCGCGTGCTCGTGGCGCACCAGGATCTCGGGCGAGGCGCCGACGATCTGGAACTCGCCCATGTCGTAGAAGTACATGTACGGCGACGGGTTCAGCGAGCGCAGCGCGCGGTACAGGCTCAGCGGCGACTCGGTGTAGCGCTTGCGCAGCCGCTGGCCGACCTGCACCTGCATCATGTCGCCGGCGGCGATGTATTCCTTCGCGCGCAGCACGGCGGAGATGTAGGCCTCCTTGCCGAACTCGCGCTCGACGCCGTGCGACACACCGCGCTTCACCGCCGGCGCGGTGACGCTGTACTTGAGCTTGTCGCCGAGATCGCCGAGCCGGCGCTTGGCGGTGTGATACGCCTCGGGCTGGCCCGGGTCGGCGTAGACGATCAGGTAGAGCCGCCCCGAGAGGTTGTCGATCACCGCGAGCTCTTCGCATTGCAGCAGCAGGATGTCGGGCGTGTCGATGCCGCCAGTCTTTTCGGTCTTCGCGAGCTTGGGCTCGATGAAGCGCACCGCGTCGTAGCCGAAGTAGCCGGCCAGGCCACCGCAGAAGCGCGGCATGCCGGGGCTGAGCGCGACCTTGAAGCGCTTCTGGTACTCGGCGATGAAGTCGAGCGGGTTGCCGTCATGCGTTTCGACGACCGCGCCGTTTGTCACCACCTCGGTCTTGAAGCCGGTCGCGCGCAGCAACGTGCGCGCCGGCAGGCCGATGAACGAATAGCGCCCGAAGCGCTCGCCGCCCACCACCGATTCAAGCAGGAAGCTGTGCTTGCCCCCGCCGCTGGCGTAGGCCAGCTTCAGATACAGCGACAGCGGGGTTTCGAGATCGGCGAAGGCTTCCTTGATCAGCGGGATGCGGTTGTAGCCCTGGCCCGCGAGGCTTTTGAATTCGAGTTCGGTGATCATGATGTTCAGGGCCTTCACAGGCCATCGGTAACCGCCGGCTGACCGACGAATCAGGCCGGACCGCACAGGCAACCGACCGCAGCAACACACAGCGCGCCGAACGTCGATCGTTCAGCGCGAACGGCTCAGCCCCGCCAGGGCCAGGCTCCCCGGTCGATCGACCCTGCGGTGACATTGCGCGGTGTGAACATGCACAAAAGTGTAGCAGGCCCCATCGGCCCGTGCTGCGGCCGACCCTGTGAACTATTGTCATGTCATCCGTGCCGAACCCGATTCCCTGGTGGCAATCGCAACACTAGCATCCACCACCCATTCATTGGAACGATCATGCGCCGATTCATCGCTCGCGCCGCCCTGGTGGCGGCCTTCGCCGTACCGCTCACCGGCCATGCACAGACCACCGACGTCGCCGGCGTCAAGTTCGCCAACACCTTGCAGGTGGGCAACACCAAGCTGCAGCTCAACGGGGCCGGTGTTCGCTACAAGGTCGTGTTCAAGGTCTACGCCGCTGCTCTCTACCTCACCGACAAGGCCACCACGCCCGAGGCCGTGCTCGCGGCGTCCGGCCCGCGCCACCTGCAGATCGTGATGCTGCGGGAGATCGACGCGAACGAACTCGGCAAGCTGTTCACCAAGGGCATGGAGGAGAACGCGCCCCGCGAGGAATTCTCGAAGTCGATCCCCGGCATCTTGCGCATGAGCGACATCTTCTCGAGCCGCAAGAAGCTGGTGGCGGGCGACTCGTTTGCGATCGAATGGGTGCCGGGCAATGGCACCGTGATCCTCGTCAACGGCAAGCCCGAAGGCGCGCCCATCAAGGAGCCGGAGTTCTATTCGGCGCTGATGAAGATCTGGCTTGGCAAGTCACCCGCCGACCGGCAGTTGAAAGACGCACTGCTCGGCAAGCCCGCCGCCACGCCGGGCAGCAGCTAAGACCAGGCGAGTCGATCGAGCCGGTCGAAGACGCCGTCGCTGTCCACCGCATCGACCGGCTCGGCGTGGTTGTAGCCATAGCTCATCAACACCACCGGGCAGCCGGCGGCGCGGGCGGCGCGCGCGTCGTTGCTCGAGTCGCCGATCATCAGCGTCTGCGCCGGCGCTGTGCCCAGTGCCTCGCAGGTCTTGAGCAACGGCAGCGGATCGGGCTTCTTGCGCTCGAACGCATCGCCGCCGAAGACGGCGCTGAAGAATCCGGCCAGGCCTTTCAATCGCAACAGCGGCTGTGCGAATGCCGTCGGCTTGTTGGTCAGGCAGGCGAGCCGCAAGCCACGCGCCTTTAGCAGCGTCAGCCCTTCGACGACCCCCGGATACACGGTCGAGTGCTCGCCGTTGACCTCGGCGTAGTGCTGCTGGTACAGCGCCCAGGCGCGCTCGTACAGCGCAGCCTCGGCGCCGACTTGCTGAAGCGTGCAGCGAATCAGGTGCTCCGACCCCTTGCCGACGGCATGCTCGACGAACCCACGCCCGACCGGTGCCAGCGCAAGCTCAGCCAGCACGCGGTTCAGCACCACGACGAAGTCGCCGAGCGTGTCGATCATCGTTCCGTCGAGATCGACGATGGCGGCTTGCAATGGCTCCAGACGTCTCATCTAGCGCCGCCGCAAACTCGCCTTCAATGCCTCGATCTCGTCCATCAGATCGAGCGCGAACGCGACGCCGGGCGCGTTGATCTCGAGCTCGCGCGTCAGGGTCAGCGCGAGGCGCGCGCGGCGCAGCGAGGCGCCGGCAAAGCGCCATTCGGGCGGCGAGGCGCCGATCGGCGTGAGCACGCCCTCGACGACCCAGACGCGCACCTGCTCCTCCTCGGTGCGGCAGGCGCGGCAGAGTTCGACCAGCGTCAGGTGCAACTCCTCTTCGACGATGGCGACGGTGTAGTCGTGGCTCATGCTGCTCATCCCTTCATCGATGCGCGCGGATCGAAATCGGCGGCGGCCTTGAACGCTTCATAGGCGCGCTTCGAAGCGTCGGTGCCGGCGGGCGGCAGCGCGATCGTCAGCACGGCGTAGAAATCGCCGGCCGGCGTGCCCGGAATCCCCTTGCCCTTGAGCCGCAGCTTGCGGCCCGCGGCCGAGCCGGGCGGGATCGTCAGCTCGACCTGGCCATCGGGCGTCGGCACACTCACGCTCGCGCCGAGCGCAGCTTCCCACGGCGCCAGCGGCAGATCGACGAACACATCGCGGGCATCGACACGGTAGAGCCCGTGCGCGTTGAACGCGATCTCGAGGAACAGGTCGCCGGCCGGCCCATCGCCCAGGCCCGGGCCGCCCTGGCCGGCGAGGCGCAAGTGCTGACCTTCACGGATGCCTTTCGGGATGTTGATCTCGAGCGTGCGTTCCTGCATCACGCCGTGGCCGTCGGCATCGAGCGCGGGCATGCGCAGCGAGACGCTGCGCTGCGCGCCGCGGTAGGCGTCTTCGAGGTCGATCAGCACCTTGGCGTGGTGGTCCTGCCCCGGCATGCGCATGCTCGGGCGCCGCGCCCCCGCGCCGCGCGCCGCCCGGCCGAACAGCGACTCGAAGAAATCGCTGTGGTCCTGCGCGCCAAACCCCTCGTCGCCGCGGCCGCTGAACTCGAAGCCGGCGTCCCACCCCGGCGGCGGCTGGAAGTCGCCGTTGCCGCCCGCCGACTGCTGCCCGACGGCGTCGTAGGCGGCGCGCTTCTCGGGGTCCTTCAGCACCTCGTTGGCTT
>JBDUAG010000148.1:0-7983 GCA_040004785.1 Burkholderiales bacterium
CGCTCGCCGCGGCGATCGCCGACCCGTACATCAAGGCCGCGAACAGCATGCCGCGGGTGATCCTCGCGCCGATCTTCGCGGTCTGGTTCGGCCTGGGCATCGCGAGCAAGGTCGCGCTCGGCGTCACGCTGGTGTTCTTCATCGTTTTCTTCAACGTCTACCAGGGCGTGAAGGAGGTGAGCCCGGTCGTGCTCGCGAACGCGCGCATGCTCGGCGCCTCGCGGCGCCAGTTGTTGCGCCACGTCTACCTGCCGTCGGCAACGAGCTGGGTGTTCAGCTCGCTGCACACCAGCGTGGGCCTGGCGTTCGTCGGCGCGGTGGTGGGCGAGTACCTCGGCTCGTCGCGCGGCGTCGGCTATCTGATCCTGCAGGCCGAGGGCGCGTTCGACATCAACACCGTGATGGCCGGCATCCTCGTGCTCACGGTGTTCGCGCTGATGCTCGACGGCGCGGTCGGGCGCGTCGAGAAGCGGCTGATGAAGTGGCAGCCGAAGACGGGCGAGACCGAGAAGCTCTAGCGTCCGAGTTCTTCGATCTGCCGTGCGAGCGCGAGTGTCGTGCGGTCGCACAGGAACGCGCCGATGATCTGCACGCCGACCGGCAGACCCTCCGCGCTCTTCGCGAGCGGCGCGACGGTCGCCGGCAGGCCGGCGAAGCTCGCCATGCCGGCCCACGCGAGTTGGTCGCCGAAGGGCGTCGCCTCGCCGTCGATCAGCAGCGTGCGCTTGCGCCAGTCGGGCTCGTCTGTCAGCGCAAAGGCGGGTGTGCCGAACGGCGGCGCGAGCACGACATCGAACTCGCGGAACAGCGCGCGCCACTGGCGCCGCACCTTCGCGCGCTGGTCGAGCAGGCCGAACCACTCATGCGCTGAAATCGTGGCGCGCGCGCCTGGCGTGCCGCGGGTCGTGATCGTCGTCAACATCGTCACATAGGCCTTGTGCGAGGCCGTGAGGTCGGGCAGCAGCAGGCTCGCGCGTTCGATGCGCGCACCTTCGCGCACGAGGTCGCCGGCGAGCCGGTGGAGTGCCCCGCGCAGCAGCGCGTCGGCGCGTGCGAGCGGATGCGTGTCGAGCAGCAGCACGCGCAGACCGTCGATGCCCGGCAGGCGCGGCGCGGGCAGATCGAGCCGATAGCCGGTCGCGTCGTCGCCGTCGGGCCCGGCGAGCACGCCCATCGCGAGTTCGAGGTCGGCGGCGCGGCGCGCCATCGGGCCGCAGACCGCGAGGTCGACGCCGGCGCCATCCATTCCCGGGAAATCATGGCCACGCGAAGGCAGCAGATCGAAGCTCGGCTTGTGGCCGAAGATGCCGCAGAAGTGTGCCGGCACGCGGATCGAGCCGCCGATGTCGGAGCCGAGTTCGAGAGGCACCATGCCGGCCGCGACCGCCGCCGCGCCACCGCCCGACGAGCCGCCGGGCGTGCGTGTGTGATCGTGCGGGTTCACGGTGGCGCCGTGGATCGGGTTCGTGCTCTGCCAGTCGCCGAGCGCTGGCGGCACGTTGGTCTTGCCGAGGATCACCGCGCCGGCGGCTTTCAGGCGCTTGACCAGCACCGCGTCTTCGCTGGCGCGAAAGTCGCGGAACGGCGGCAGCCCCCAGGTCGTCGTCAGGCCCGCGATGTTGTACGACTCCTTGACCGTCATCGGCACGCCGAGCAAGATGCCGGATTCGCCGCTCGCGACGGCCTCGTCGCAGCGCTTCGCCTGCATGCGCGCGCGCTCGAAATCACGCACCACGACGGCGTTGATTGCGCCATCCAGCCGCTCGATGCGCGCGATCGCCGCGTCGCACAGCTCGGCGGCGCTGATGCGGCGCGTGCGCACCGCTTCGGCCATGGCGCCCGCCGAGGCGGTGTCGAGATCGGGAAGTTCGGGAATCGTCATCGTGGATCCTCCGCAGATTGTTGGCGGTCGCGTTGCCGTCGGCGCAGAATGAACAGGCACTCGACAGGAGGCGATCATGTTGACACACGCTCCCGTGACCACGATGTTGCCGGTCAAGGACCTCCCCCGCGCCCGCCGGTTCTACGAGGACCGGTTGGGTCTGACGCCGATCGGCCTGCAGGCCGACGGCAAGTTCAGCTATGACTGCGGCGGCTCGACGCTGGCGCTGTTTCCGAAGGAGGGCGGCACCAAGGCCGACCACACCGCGATCAGCTTTCGCGTGCCCGACATCGCCGCCAGCATCGCCGCGCTGAAACGCGCAGGCGTGGTGTTCGAGGACTACGACTTCCCAGGCCTGAAAACCGTCGAGCATGTCTGCGTGCTCGGGGCTGAAAAGGCGGCGTGGTTCCTCGACACGGAAGGCAATATCCTGTGCCTGCACGAAGACTTGGCTTGAGGCGCGTTCAGGCGTCGGGCGGCGCATCGCTGCCGGGGCGCTTGCGCACCGATGCGGCATAGGCGCCGATGCGGCGATTCGGGTCCTGGTTCGGGCGGATCACGGTGGCGCGGAATTTCGCCCAGTCGCTCTCGTGCATCGCCCCGAGGCCGTCGACCAGCTCGAACGTGCGCAGGTGTGGCTCGGCGTAGGTCTCGCGCTTCAGCGGCTGCACCTGGAACAGCGGCTTGCGGGTGCTGAAGGCGATCGGCCGGTCGGTCGCGGTGAGGCGGATGTTGACGAACAGCGGGCCGAACCAGCGATCGGTCTCGACGATGCCTTCGTAGGCCTCGTAGCCCTGGCTGCGCGCGATGTTGGCGGGCGGACGGATCAGCGAACTCCAGCCTGGTGCCGTCTGCACGAACAGCCCCGACCACACCTGCACGATGCCGGGCGTGAAGGTCTGCGCCAGGAATGGCGGCGCGAAGCCGCGCATGTCTTCGGGCGCGACCGCGTCGAACTGCGCCGCGAAGCCCGGATCGACCTCGTCGCCCAGCGGGAACCAGCCCTCGGCGCCTTCGTGCGTCCAGATGACGTCTGTGCCGTCCCATTGCAGGTGGAACGAGATCGGCGGGAAGACATACCAGCCGAAGGCCGATGCACTGGTCAGCGCCTCGCAATACTGGAACGCTGCCGTCGGGATCACCCCCAGCGCACCGCGGTCGGCGCGCACGGGCAGCAGGCTGTCGGGCAGGGCGCGGTAGAACGCGATCACGCGGTCGTCGGCCCAGCGCGCGGACGGGGAGTCGTTCATGCGGGTTCGCGGCGGCGGTCAAAGAAAAACCGGCCGCACGATGGCAGCCGGTTTCGGGCGAAACGGGTGCCGCGATCAGCCGCGCTGCGTGCGCGCAAGGTACGGCGAACGCATGCCGCCCAGCGACACCTTGCAGGCCGGTGCCGCGCGCAACTGGACTTGCACCGCCGGCGCCTGCGTGCGCGCGAGATACGGCGAACGCATGCCGCCCAGCGACACCTTGCACACGGGACCGTTCGAGAGTTCGACGCGGACGGGGTTCAGATCTGCTTGCTTGCTCATTGCTGGCTCCAGTTGTGACGGATTCGACGACGGCCGGGGTTGGCTCAGTCAACTCGACTGTATTCGGTGCGCCCGCCACTGCAGGTATCCGCGTGTAACGCCGCCGAACCGCCTGAGAAACCAAAAAAAAAGCCCACCCGCGCGAGCGGGTGGGCTTAGAAGTCCTTCAGAAAAAGGACGTCGTTGGGACTGGTAGCGGTTCCGTGCCCTGTTCGGTGTGGTGTTCTTCGCCGGGCGTCAGGAACCTTGCATCGTGCCTCGCATCGAGGCGCCGTGTGACAGCAATGCGTTGACTCTAGGGAAGCCACCGCGTGATTGCCATCCCCAATTCGAGGGACGCATGGTGCGCGCGCGACAATGCCGCATGACCGGCCCACTACCACGCCCCCTCGTGCAGCCCTTGAACGACCGCGAACTCGACGAGTTGCAGGCGTTGCTCGACCGCGTGCCCGCACCGCTCGAAGCGCTCGACGTGAGCATGCTCGATGGCTTCCTGTGCGGGCTGCTGGTGCAGCCGCGCGCGGTGCCGGCGGCACGCTGGTTGCCGCACATCACCGATGTCGATGGCCGGGCGCTGCCGCCGGGCTTCGAGGCGACGCGGCTGCACGCGCTGGTGCTGCGCCGCCATGTCGAGCTGAACGATGCGATCGGGCGACGTCAGTGGTTCGATCCGTGGGTGTTCGAGCTGGCCGACGACGAGGCCCCAGAGCGAGACCTCGATGCCGAATTCGACGAGCCGCCGGTCGATGCGGTGTATCCGTGGGTCGCCGGATTCGCGACCGCGATCGAACTGTTCCCCGACCTCATGGCGCTCGATGCCGGCGCGCTGACCGAACCGCTGGCGCTGGTCTATCGCCACCTCGCGCCCGACGATCTCGAAGACGCCGACGACCTGCTCGAAGTGATCGAATCGCTCGAGCCGCCAGGCGATCTGGCGGCAGCAGTCGAGGAGCTGGTGCGCGCGACGCTGCTGCTCGCCGATGTCGGCCGGCCGGTCAGCGCGCCGGCAGCGCGCGGCCCGGTGCGGCGGCGTGGGCCGTCAAATCGCTAGCGGGTCAATGTCGACGGCCCAGCGCAGGATGCGCTCGTCGGCCTTGCGCCTGGGCTGTAGATGCAGTGCCGGCAACCAGGCGCCGAGAAAGCGCTGCAGTGCGGCGCGCGAGGCCGACTCGATCAACATCTGCATGCGCTCCACGTTCGCCACGCGCGCCACGCCCAGCGGCACCGGCGGGTAGACCATCACCTGCTCGGCGCCGGGCAGGGTCAGCGCGAGTTCGGCAGCGGCTTGCAGAAAAGCGCGCGCCGCCTCGGGCGTGCGCGCCTCGGCGCGCAGGATCGCGAGGTGCGAATACGGCGGCAGGCCGGCCATCTCGCGCTCCTTCAACTGGCTGCTCGCGAAGGCCTCGAACTCGTGCCGCCGCAGTGCGGCATACAGCGCGTGCTGCGGATGCCAGGTCTGAACCCACATCTCGCTGCGCGCGGCCTGGGCCGCATCGCGCCCGGCGCGCCCCCCCGCCTGCATCAGCAGCGCGAACAGGCGCTCGGGCGCGCGAAAGTCGCTGCTGAACAGCGAGCTGTCCGGGTTCACCGCGGCGACCAGCGTGATGCGTCGGAAGTCGTGACCCTTGGTCACCATCTGCGTGCCCACCAGCACATCGACTTCGCCGGCGTGCACGGCCCCGAGCTGCGCTTCGAGCGAGCCCTTGAGCCGTGTGCTGTCGGCGTCGATGCGGGCGATCCGCGCCGGCGCGTCGTCGGCCGTGCGCAGCAATGAACCAAGCTGCTCTTCGAGCCGCTCCGTGCCGCGGCCGATCGGCGCGATGTCGAGGTTGCCGCAATCCGGGCAGGCGCGCGGCACGCGCTCGGTCAGGCCGCAGTGGTGGCAGCGCAGTGTGCGGTCGAGCTTGTGGAACACGCGCCAGGCGCTGCAGTGCGGGCAGCCGCTCTTCCAGCCGCAGTCGGTGCAATGCAGCACCGGCGCATAGCCGCGCCGGTTCAGGAACACCAGGCTTTGCTCGCCGCGGGCGATGCGTTGCTGGATCGCGTCGATCAGCGGCGGCGACAGCGCCGTGTTCGCGCCGCGCTGCTTGGGTTGCTGGTTCATGTCGACCAGCCGCACCGTCGGCAGCGCGCCGCCGCCGATGCGCGCCGGCAGTGCCAGACGCCGGTAGCGGCCTTCGTTCGCACGCTGCCAGGTTTCGAGCGAGGGCGTGGCCGAGCCGAGCACGACGACGGCGCGCTCCAGCCGACCGCGGTACACCGCCAGGTCGCGCGCCGAATAGCGTGCACCGTCCTGCTGCTTGTACGACGGGTCGTGTTCCTCATCGACCACGATCAACCCGAGCCGCGGCATCGACGCGAACACCGCCAGCCGCGTGCCGAGCACCAGATCGGCGAGACCCAGGTGCGCCGCGAGCCAGCTGCGCAGGCGCTGTGCCGGCGTCAGCGCGCTGTGCAGCGAGACGATGTGGCGGCCCGCGAAGCGCTCGGCGAAGCGCGCCTCGAGCTGTGGCGTCAGGTTGATCTCGGGTACCAGCACCAGCGCCTGCTTGCCCGCCGCGAGCGCCTGCGCGGCGGCGCCGAGGTAGACCTCGGTCTTGCCGCTGCCGGTCACGCCGTGCAGCAGCAGCGTCGAGGGCACGTCCTGCGCAGCCATCCCGGCAATCTGGGCGAGCGCGGCGGCTTGCGCGTCGGTCAGTGCCGGTGCGGCAATGGTCGGGTTCGTGGGATTCGAGGGGTTCGCCGCGGCTTGGCCCGCGAGCGCCTTGTGCAGCTTCCGGATCCGGTTGGCGAGCTGGGCATCGTCGAGTCGGCGCAGCTCGGGCGGCAAGACCGACAGTGCGATTTCGCCGGTGCTCCGTTGGTAATACGCCGCGGCGAAATCGACCAGCGCACGCCATGATGTACCCAATGGCGGCAAGGCTTCGAGTGCCTGAGAAATCGGCCTCAGCGGCATGCTGCCGCCCGACGCGGGCTCGCCGTGCCAGACGATTCCCGGCACATCGCGTTTCCCGAGGGGAACATGCACCAATGTTCCTGGCGAGAGCGTGCGCTCACTCAAGTAGTCCAGCGGGGCCGACAGACCGGTGTGTTGCGGCGCGTCGACGGCGACTCTCAAGATCTTCGTTTCAGCCACCGCGATCCCGGCAAAAGTTATGGCACATAGCTAAAGTCAGGTTCACGTCATCAGGCTAAGTCGATGATTCATAAGACTTTCGTCAATTCTTCGTCCAGCTGTGGATAACTTTGTGCGTAACCGCCTCCGGAATCGCCGCAAACGCTGGCTGGGCCTTGCCTGGGAACCGATTACCCGCTTTCGTTGCAATCAGACACACTCAATGAAATCAACGACTTAGCGTTGATTGGCGTAAATCCCATGCTGCACTGCAGCGACCCTTGTGGCAGGCAAAGGGCACGCCCGATTTTGGGGATAAGTCAAGCCCTGAGCACTCACTTACCGGCCAATGGGCGAGCCACGCTGGTCGTCGCGCCCGGCCCTCACTTCGGGAGCCGCATCTGCCGCGAAACCTCGTGAACGGTGTCCACCAGCACCGCGACATGGTCCGGCGGCGTGTGCTGACTGATGCCGTGGCCCAGGTTGAAGACGTGGCCGCCCGGCGCGCCGAAACTCTCCAAAGCGTGCGTCACTTCGGTGCGAATCTGGTTGGGGTTGGCGAACAGCACGTTCGGGTCGATGTTGCCCTGCAGCGCGACGCGATCGCCGATGCGCGCACGCGCCACGCCGAGGTTCATCGTCCAGTCGAGCCCGACCACATCCGGCCCGGTCGCCGCGATTTGTTCGAGCCACAGCCCGCCGCCCTTCGTGAACACGATGTGCGGGATGCGCCGGCCTTCGCGCTCGCGCTTGAGCTGCGCCAGCACGCGCTCGGTGTAGGCCAGGCTGAAGGCCTGGAACGCGCCATCGGCGAGCACCCCGCCCCAGCTGTCGAAGATCATCACGGCCTGCGCGCCGGCCTCGATCTGCGCGTTCAGGTACTGCGCCACCGCCGTTGCGTTCACGGCCAGGATGCGGTGCATCAGATCGGGCCGGCTGTAGAGCATGGTCTTGACGAGGCGGTAGTCGTCCGAGCCGGCACCTTCGACCATGTAGCAGGCCAGCGTCCACGGGCTGCCCGAGAAGCCGATCAGCGGGACGCGGCCATTCAGTGCCTTGCGGATCGACGCGACGGCGTCGAACACGTAGCGCAGCTTGGCCATGTCCGGCACGGTCAGTTTCGCGACCGCAGCCTCGTCGCGCAGCGGGTGCGCGAAGCGCGGGCCCTCGCCCTCGGCGAAGCTCAAGCCCAGGCCCATCGCATCGGGCACGGTGAGGATGTCGCTGAACAGGATCGCCGCATCGAGCGCGTAGCGTTCCAGCGGCTGCAGCGTGACTTCGGTGGCATAGCCCGGGTTCGTCGCCAGCCCCATGAAGCTGCCGGCCTTCGCGCGCGCGGCGCGGTACTCCGGCAGGTAGCGGCCGGCCTGGCGCATCAGCCACACCGGCGTGTGATCGGTGGGCTGGCGCAGGCAGGCGCGCAGGAAGCTGTCGTTTTGGAGAGGGGCAGACAT
>JBDUAG010000149.1:0-7957 GCA_040004785.1 Burkholderiales bacterium
TCACCTCGCCGCCGAAGTTCGGGTTCAGGCTGATGTTGCGCAGCGTGCGGATCGGGATTTCCGCACCCGGCGCGTCGATCGCGACACCGCAGCCATAGGTGTGCTCGAGCCCGACCACGTCGTCCACGTTCGGATAGCGCGGCAGCAGTTCGGCCTTGATGCGCTGCACCGCGAAATCGACCACGCCGGCCACGCACTGCACCGTCGTCGTGATCGCGAGGATGTTGCGCGTGCCGACCGAGCCGTCGGCGTTGCGGAAGCCCTCGAAAGTGTAGCCCTCCAGTGGCGGCAATGGCGCCGGCTTCACGGTCGCGATCGGCAGGTTGTCGAGCTCGCGGGCATCCGGCATCTTCAGCAGGCGTTCGTGCACCCAGCTGCCGGCCGGGATATCGGCCAGCGCGTGGCCGATGGCGATGCCGTAGCGCAGCACCGGCGCATTGGCGGCGAGATCGACCAGCGCCACCTTGTGGCCCTGCGGCACGTGGTCGCGCAGCACCAGCCCGGAGGGCAGCACCGCGCCGGGCGGCAGGCCGCCGTCGTTGGCCACGATGGCGACGTTGTCGCGCTCGTGCATGCGGATGGTGTGCGGCGGCCGGATCGGCGCCGCGGCGACTGCGGCAGGAGAGGCGGTGTCGGACATCATGGAACCTTTCATGGGGACGGATGGCTGACGGGCGACGGCAACGCGGGTCAGGCCTTGACCAGCACGACGCGCTTGATCTCGCCCACGACGAAGAGATAGCTGATGACCGCCACCAGCGCGTTGGCGGCTACGAACACCAGCGCGGCGTTGAACGAACCGGTGCCCTTGACGAGGTAGCCGATCACGATCGGCGTTGTGATCGCCGCGACATTGCCGAAGGTGTTGAACAGCGCACCGCTCAAGCCCGCGATCTCCTTCGGCGAGGTGTCGGAGACCACGGCCCAGCCGAGTGCGCCCAGGCCCTTGCCGAAGAAGGCGAACGCCATGATGCCGACCACAACCGCCGACGAGCTGACGTAGTTGCAGGCGATCATGCTGGTGGACAGCAGCATCCCGACGACGATGGGCGCCTTGCGTGAGAACGTCAGCGAGTGGCCCTTGCGCAGCAGGTGATCGGAGATCACGCCGCCGAGCACGCCACCGACGAAGCCGCAGATCGCGGGCAGCGCGGCGACGAATCCCGCGTTGAGGATCGACATGCCGCGTTCCTTGACGAGGTAGACCGGGAACCAGGTCAGGAAGAAGTAGGTGATGGTGGTGATGCAGTACTGCGCGATGTAGATCCCCAGCAGCATCCGGTTGGCCAGCATCTGCTTGATGTACCCGAGCTTGGGTGAGTCGGCGCTGGCGTTGCCCGCGACCGCGACCTTCGGCTGATCCATGTCGACCAGGGCGCCGCCTTGCTGAAGGAGATCGAGCTCGGCCTGACTGATGCGCGGGTGATCCTTGGGGCTGTAGATCACCTTGAGCCAGACGAAGGCCACCACGATGCCGAGCGCGCCCATGAAATAGAACACGTACGGCCAGCCGTAGGTGTGCGTGATCCAGCCCATGATGGGGGCGAACAGCACGGTCGCGAAATACTGCGCCGAATTGAAGACGGCCGATGCCGTGCCGCGCTCGTTGGTCGGGAACCACGCGGCCACGATGCGGCCATTGGCCGGGAACGATGGCGCCTCGCTGAAGCCGACCAGAAAGCGCAGTGCGAACAGCACGACGAATGCACTGCCCAGCGTCGCACTCAGAAAGCTGAGGCTCCCTTGCAGCATCGTGAACACCGACCAGATCAGCACGCTGGCGAAGTACACGATCTTCGAGCCGAAGCGGTCGAGCAGCCAGCCGCCGGGAAGCTGGCCGATCACATAGGACCAGCCGAAGGCCGAGAAGATGTAGCCCATCGTCACAGAGTCGAAGCCCAGCTCCTTCGACAACGCCGGTCCGGCGATCGAGAGCGTTGCGCGATCCGCGTAGTTGATGGCTGTCACGAAGAACAGCATCGCGACGATGCCGTAGCGCACGCGTGTGCGTCGTTCGCCGGCCGCGGCAGTCGGCACGCCGCCGATGGCGGCATTCAGGATGGTCATCAAAGTCTTCGTTCGTGTGGTGGTGAACGCCTTCAGCGGTCGAGCGCCGGGCGTTTGGGGTCGAACTTCCATCCGGGGACGAGGTACTGCATGGCCATCGCGTCGTCGCGCGCTCCGAGGCCGTGTTGCTTGTAGAGCTGGTGCGCCTTCTCGACCTCGACCATGTCGAGTTCGACGCCGAGGCCCGGCTTGTTCGGCACCGCGACGAGGCCGCCCCGGATCTGCAGCGGCTCCTTCGTGAGACGTTGCCCGTCCTGCCAGATCCAGTGCGTGTCGATCGCGGTGACCTTGCCAGGCGCGGCGGCACCGACGTGCGTGAACATCGCCAGCGACACGTCGAAGTGGTTGTTCGAGTGCGAGCCCCAGGTCAGGCCCCAGTCGCGGCAGGTCTGCGCGACGCGCACCGAGCCGGCCATGGTCCAGAAGTGCGGGTCGGCCAGCGGGATGTCGACCGACTGCAGCGCGAGCGCGTGGCTGAGTTGGCGCCAGTCGGTGGCGATCATGTTGGTCGCGGTCGGGAGGCCGGTGGCGCGGCGGAACTCGGCCATCACTTCGCGGCCGGAGAACCCGTCCTCCGCGCCGCACGGGTCTTCGGCATAGGCCACCACGCCGCGCATGTCGCGCATCAGGCGGATCGCATCCTTCAGCAGCCAGCCGCCGTTCGGGTCGAGCGTCACGCGGGCCTTCGGGAATCGCTCGTGCAGCGCCACGATCGCCTCGACCTCGTCGTCGCCCCGCAGTGCGCCGCCCTTGAGCTTGAAGTCGTTGAAGCCGTAGCGCTCGTACGCGGCTTCGGCCAGGCGCACCACCGCCTCGGGCGTCATCGCCTTCTCGTGCCGCAGGCGTGACCACGCGTTGTCGGCGTCCGGTTCGCTGGCGTAGGGAAGGTCGGTCCTCGATTTGTCGCCGACGTAGAACAGGTAGCCCAGCATCTCGACCGCGTCGCGCTGTTGGCCTTCGCCAAGCAGCGCCGCCACGGGCACGTTCAGGTGCTGGCCGAGCAGGTCGAGCAGCGCCGACTCGATCGCGGTCACCGCATGGATCGTGGTGCGCAGGTCGAAGGTCTGCAGGCCGCGGCCACCGCTGTCGCGGTCGGCGAAGCGCTGCTGCACGTCCTGCAGCAGCCGCTGCTGCGAGCCCAGCGGCTGGCCGACGATGAGCTCGCGGGCGTCTTCGAGGGTCTGGCGGATCTTCTCGCCGCCGGGCACCTCGCCCACCCCGGTGCGGCCGGCGCTGTCGGTGAGGATGAGCAGGTTGCGCGTAAAGAACGGGCCGTGCGCGCCGCTCAGGTTGAGGAGCATGCTGTCGCGCCCCGCGACGGGGATGACGCGCAGTGCGGTGATGCGCGGGTTGGCGGTCTGGTGGTCGGATGGCAAGGCCATGCTGGAAGTCCTGGAATAGTCGGTACGCAAATGGTAGCGCTACCAAATCAAGGCTTCAAGACCAGATGTCTAGGGGTTTGCCCTTGTCAGGCGCTGTCGCGCTCGATCACTTCGAAGCCGATGTCGACCACCGCCTGCTCGACGGCGCGCCCCTCGGCGCGGTCCACGATGAAGCGCGCAGCCTGGCGGCCGATGGCCGCGCCGTTGATCTGCACGGTGGTCAGCGCGGGGTGCAGGTCGATGGCGAAGTCGAGGTCGCCGAAGCCCACGACCGCGAGCTGCGCGGGGATCGCAACGCCCCGTGCCTGCGCCTCGGTCATCACGCCGAGGGCGAGCAGATCGGAGCTGCAGAAGATGGCGTCGATGTCGGGCGCGGTGCGCAGCAACTCGGCGAGCGCGCTGCGGCCGCTGCCGAGCGTGGTCGGAGCCGGCACGACGACGACCTGCACCTCGCGCAGGCCGAGCGCGCGTGCCGCGACCTGGAACGCATCATGGCGGCGCTTTGCGCGCTCGTCGTCGCCGGCCACCACCGCAAGCCGGCGCCGCCCTCTCGCGTGGAGGAACGCGGCGACCGCACGCCCCACTTCCACATGGGAGAAACCGACCAGCATGTCGATCGGCGTCGGCGTCAGATCCCAGGTCTCGACGACCGGGATGCCGGCGGCGAGCAGGCGCTTGCGACCGAGCGTCGAATGCATGATGCCGGTGAGCACGATGCCGTCCGGTCGGCGACCGATGATGGCCTCGAGCAGCGCATCCTCGCGCGAGCCCGCGTAGCCGGCCTGCCCGAGCATCAACTGATATCCGCGCTCGGCGAGCGCTTCGGTCAACGACTGCACCGTCTTGAGAAAGACCGGGCCGGCAATCGTCGGGACGACGGCCGCGACCAGCCGGCTGCGCGTCGACGCCAGGCCGCCAGCGAGTCGGTTCGGCACGTAGCCGGTGCGCGCGACCGCATCAGTGACCTTCGCGAGCACCTCGGCCGACACCTGCTCCGGCGTATTGAGCGCGCGCGAGGCCGTGATCGGCGCGACACCCGCGAGCTTGGCCACGTCGTGCAGGGTGACGGCACCGCTGCCACGGCGGCTGCGGCGCGGGGGAACGGCCTCGTTGCGCATGGCGCATTCTAGCGATTTGATAGCGCTACCTCGCGCCTCGATATCGCCTCAGTAGCCACGCTCCCGACTGACGAGGTGCGCGATCGGCCGGCCCGCGCGCAAGGCGAGCACGTTGGCGGCGGCAATCGGCGCGGCGCTGCGGGGGTCGGTCGGCGCGGCCACATGCGGCAGCACGGTGACGCGCGGGTGCGCCCAGAACGCATGCCCGGGCGGCAATGGCTCGGCGTCGAAGACATCGAGCACGGCGTGCTCAAGCTGGCCGCGGTCCAGCGCGTCCAGCAAGTCGGCATCGACCACGTGCGCGCCGCGCGCCAGGTTCACCAGGCTCGCGCCGCGCCGCATCTGCGCGAATGTGGCGGCGCCGAACAGGCCGCGCGTTGCCGCCGTGAGCGGCAGCAGGTTGATGACGATGTCGGCCCCAGCCAGGATTCGCGGCAGCGCCGCGGCGCCGTCGTGCGTGCGCCAGCCGGTCACGCGGTAGCCGTGCCGGGTCAGCAACTGCGCGGCGGTGCTGCCCATCTGGCCGAGGCCGAGGATCGCGATACTCAGATCGTCGGCGCACCGCAGCGCGTGCTGCCGCCATTCGCCGGCGTGCTGCTGCGCGGCATAGACGAAGAAGTCGCGCTGCAGACTCAGCACGGCCCACAGCGCGGTCTCGGCCATGGCCTGGTTCATCGCGGGATCGACCATGCGCGCGAGCGGCACCTGTGCCGGGACGCTCGCGTCGGCCAGCAGCCGGTCCACGCCGGCCCAGAGCGACTGGATCAGCTGGAGCGCGGGCAGGCCCTTCAGCGCGCCAGCCGGCGGGTTGGCGACGAGCGCGATGTCGATCTCCGACGCATCGCATTCGCCGCGGTCGCGCACCAGGTGCTCACCCGACAGCGCGGCTTCGAGCAGCGGCCACCAGGCGCGCCATTCGTCGGCATCGAATGCAGCGGCAACGAGGATCGTCATGCGCTCTCGAGCAGGCGCCGGAGCGCGTGATGAACAGTCTGCTCGCGCACCGCGGCGCGGTCACCGGCGAGCGTCAGCAACTCGGCCTGCGCGGCGCTGCCAGCCCGCGCGATTGCAAGCCAGACCGTGCCGACCGGCTTGCCCGGCACCCCACCACCCGGGCCGGCGATGCCGGTGACGGCCACGGCCAGCCCTGCATGCGAGCGTGACAGCGCGCCTTCGGCGAGCGCCCGCGCCACCTCGGCACTGACCGCGCCGTGCGCCTGGATCAACGCCATCGGCACGCCGAGCAGCTCGGCCTTGGCCTCGTTCGAGTAGGTCACGAAGCCGCGCTCGAACCAGTCGCTGGAGCCCGCCACCGCCGTGCACGCCGCCGCGATCAGGCCACCGGTACACGACTCGGCCGCAGCGATCTTGAGGCCGCGCGAACGGAGCGCCGCGGCCAGCGCGAGCACAGCCGGCTCGAACTGCGTCACAACCACCTCCACAGCGCGACCACGAGCAGCGTGCACAGCGCCGCGACGACATCGTCGAACAGGATGCCGAAGCCCTGCGCCCAGCCGATCGGCACGCCACGCTTGACCTTGAACAGCGCGTCGGCCCAGGCCACCGGGCCGGGCTTGGCCGCGTCGAAGAAGCGGAACAGCGCAAAAGCCCACAGCTGGCCCCAGAACCCAACGGGCATCACCAGCCACAGCACGAGCCAGAACGCAATGATCTCGTCCCACACGATGGCGCCGGGGTCGGCGATCGCAAGGTGCTGCGCCGCCACCGTGCAGGCCCACCAGCCGACGAGCGTGGCGACGCCGATCAGCAGCGCCCATTGCGCGTCGTTCAGGTGCGGCTGCAGCAGCACGAACGTGACCCAGGCCCAGAGCGTGCCGACGGTGCCCGGCGCCTTCGGTGACAAGCCACTACCGAAGCCGAGCGCGATCGCATGCGCCGGGTGTGACAGCAGGAAACGCCAGTTCGGCTTGCGCGCCGCAACAGCCATCGGTGGGTTGAGCGGGGTCATCATTTGAAGTGATCGAACGAGCCGAAGGTGTTGGCGAGCGCCTGCCGATCGCGATCCAGCAAGCGCAGCCCCGGCGCCGCATCGATGCGGCCGATGTGCGTGACCGCCACCCGCGCGCTGCGTGCAGCTTCGACCACCTGAGCGGCATGCGCCGGCCGCGCGGTGAACACGAGCTCATAGTCGTCGCCACCCGCCAGCGTGCAGGTGCGCTGCCAGGCGAGCGGCATCGCGCTCAGCGCGGCGCTGCGCGGCAGCGCATCGGTCCAGACCTCGGCACCGACGTTCGAGCGCCTCAGCACATGCGCGAGATCGCCGAGCAGGCCGTCGGAGACATCGATCGCGCTCGTCGCCACGCCGCGCAGCGCGATGCCGAGGGCGACGCGCGGTTGCGGTTGCTCCATCGCCAGCCGCACGCTCTCGAACGCCGCGCCATCGAGCGCGACCGTGCCGCGAAACGCTTCGAGCGCGAGTCGCGCATCGCCGAGCGTGCCGCTGACGTAGAGGTCGTCGCCGGGTTGCGCGCCCGAGCGCAACAGCGCCTGACCGTCCGGCACTTCGCCGAAAACCGTGACGCAGATGTTGAACGGGCCTTGCGTCGTGTCGCCGCCGATCAGCTCGCACTCGTGCGCGTCGGCCAATGCGAGCAGGCCGCGCGCGAAGCCTTCCAGCAACTGTTCATCGACGCGCGGCAAGGCCAGCGCCAGCGTGAACGCCACCGGGCACGCGCCGCACGCCGCCAGATCGCTGAGGTTGACGGCCAGCGCCTTGTGGCCGAGGCGTTGCGGCGCCACGGTCGGGAGGAAGTGGCGGCCCTCGACCAGCATGTCGCTCGACACCGCGAGCTGCATGCCGGGCGAGGTGGCGAACAGCGCGCAGTCGTCGCCCACGCCCAGCGCTGCACGTTTCACGGTGCGGGTGAAGTACTTCGCGATCAGATCGAATTCGCCGAGTGACATGGGTGCCCGTGGGTTCGTCAACGCATGCGTCACCAGCCTGTGGCGATGCGGCATCGGCATTATCGGCGGCGCGCACAGCGCCAGCCCCCACTTCTACAATGTTGCGACCCGCGCGCGCGGGAACCCCGACAACAACCACCGAGACAACGCCCATGTCCAACACGTCCGACCAAAAAGCCGCCGAACTACGTCGCGCCGCGCTTGAGTACCACGAGTTTCCGACACCGGGCAAGGTGGCGATCCACGCGACCAAGCAGATGCTGAACCAGCACGATCTCGCGCTGGCCTACTCGCCGGGCGTGGCTTCGGCCTGCGAGGAGATCGTGGCCGACCCGGCGAACGCGTTTCGCTACACCTCGCGCGGCAACCTGGTCGCGGTGATCACCAACGGCACGGCGGTGCTCGGGCTGGGCAACATCGGCCCGCTGGCCGCCAAGCCGGTGATGGAAGGCAAGGGCGTGCTGT
>JBDUAG010000150.1:0-7956 GCA_040004785.1 Burkholderiales bacterium
CCTGATCGCGGGTGTCGCCATGCACGATGATCTTGCCGATCATCGAGTCGTAGTTGGGCGGCACAAAATAGTTGGTGTAAGCGTGCGAATCGACCCGAACTCCCGGGCCACCCGGCGGGTGCCACATCGTGATCCGGCCAGGCGATGGCATGAAGTTGTACGGATCTTCCGCATTGATCCGGCACTCCATCGCGTGCCCGCGCATCTGGATGGCACGTTGCGTGAACGGCAGCTTTTCGCCCGCCGCGATGCGAATCTGCATCTGCACGATGTCGATGCCCGTCACCAGTTCCGTCACCGGGTGTTCGACCTGCACCCGCGTGTTCATCTCGATGAAGAAAAACTCGCCATTCTCAAACAGGAACTCGAACGTGCCGGCACCGCGGTAGCCAATCTTCTTGCAGGCCGCGGCGCAGCGCTCGCCAATCCGCTCGATGGTGCGTCGCGGGATGCCCGGCGCGGGCGCCTCCTCGATGATCTTCTGGTGGCGCCGCTGCATCGAGCAGTCGCGCTCGCCCAGCCAGACCGCATTCTTGTGCTCGTCGGCCAACACCTGAATCTCGATGTGGCGCGGGTTCTCGAGAAACTTCTCCATGTACACGGCCGGGTTGCCGAATGCCGCACCCGCTTCAGCGCGTGTCGTCTGCACCGCGTGGATCAGCGCCGCCTCGGTGTGCACGACCCGCATGCCGCGTCCGCCGCCACCACCCGAGGCCTTGATGATCACCGGGTAGCCGACTGCGCGTCCGGCCTTGATGATTTCCTTCGGATCGTCCGGCAGCGCGCCTTCCGAGCCCGGCACGCAGGGCACGCCGGACTTGATCATGGCCTGCTTGGCGGAGACCTTGTCGCCCATGACCCGGATCGATGCCGGCGTCGGGCCGATAAAGGTGAAGCCGCTGCGCTCTACCCGCTCGGCAAAGTCCGCGTTCTCCGACAAGAAACCGTAACCGGGGTGGATTGCCTCTGCATCGGTGACCTCGGCCGTCGAGATGATCGCCGGCATGTTGAGGTAGCTTTGCGCCGAGGCCGCGGGGCCTATGCACACTGCTTCGTCGGCCAACTTCACGTATTTCGCGTCGCGATCGGCCTCGGAGTAGACGACGACCGACTTGATCCCCAACTCCCGGCAAGCGCGCTGGATCCGCAGGGCAATTTCCCCGCGGTTCGCTATCAATATCTTCTTGAACATGCGCCGCGCCCTACTCGATGATGAACAGGGGCTGCCCGAACTCCACCGCCTGGCCGTTTTCGCACATGATGCGTTTGACCGTACCCGACTTGTCGGCCTCGATCTCGTTCATGATCTTCATGGCCTCGATGATGCAGATCGGCTCGCCTTCCTTGATCGCGTCTCCGACCTCGACGAACGGCTTGGCGCCCGGGTTGGCAGTGCGGTAGAAAGTGCCCACCATCGGCGACTTGACCGTGTGGCCGGCCTCGACGGGCGCCGCCACCGGCTCGGCCGGCGCCGCAGTCGGCGACGCGGCCATCATCGGCATCGCGACCGGCGTCGGGCCGCCAGCCGGCATCGACACGACCGGGTCGGCCTTGACGATGCGAACTTTGCCGTCGGCCTCCGTGATCTCGAGCTCGGAAATATTGGACTCCGAGACCAGGTCGATCAGAGTCTTCAGTTTTCGAAGGTCCATGTTTCAAATCCTGTCTTTTGCCGGCAACATGCCCGCATTTGGTCGCGATTCCCGCCTTGTGCACTTGACCGCTATGGCCGCATGCGGCTTTGTTCTGTTTGAGGTGGCCGGTCGATCGGTGGCTTCGAAACAAAGAAGCCGATTACTTTACGCTATTTGAGTGAAGTTGACGGCTGTTGACAAACTTCGAATCCGCTCCCTTGAAATCGGCTGGGCTCAGGCGACGCTGGCCAGCCAGCGGGTCAAATCGGCCGACTGGATCGCGCCGAGTTTGCGCTCCTTCACCCCACCGGCCCGGTCGAACACAACGGTGAACGGCAATGCGCCAGCTGTATTGCCCATCGTCCGCGCCAAATCGACGCCTTCGAGCCCGGCCAGACCGATGGCGAACCCGACCGGACGCTTCCCCAGAAACTCGGACACCGGAACTCGGTTGTCCACCGCGAGACCGACGACCTGCCAGCCGCGCGCTTGATGCTCGCGATGAAACTGGTCCAGCAGCGGCAGCTCGCTGATGCAGGGCGGGCACCAGGTCGCCCAGAAGTTCAGCAGCAGGGGCTTGCCACGCAAGTCGGCGAAGCTGAGCTGACCGCCCGTCGGCGTTTCAAACCGCATCGGCCAGATCGTTGCGGCGTCATCCGCCGCGTTGACCCGGGTGCGCCACGACGCCACGCCGGCGCCCGCCGCGCCGGCGGCTGCCGCGGCCCCGCCCAACAACGCAAGGCGGCGATTCATGCGGTGTCCATCAGCTTGCGCAACGCCGCCAGGTCACCGCGCTGCGAGCGGCCGCCGGCGTCCGGCCTGAGGCCGCCGCGCAGGTCATCGAAATCGAGCACCGTCAGGTGGACGGTGACTCGTTCGCCAAGTTCTACACTGGTGTGGGCGAGACTCAGCACGTCGACCGGTTGAGCGCGCGGGCCAGGCCGACTGCCGACTTCGTAGTCCACGTGACGGTCAATCAGCGCCAATTCGGCGGCTTTTGAGTCGTCGCAATAGAGCTCCAGATGGACGTCGTTCAGTCGCGTCGCCGTGCCGCGCCAGGCCGCGCCCGCCAAGTGCGGCCTGAATTCGATGAGCCGTTCCATCCAAACCGTGGCCACCTCGCGCAGCGCGGCGAGCTCGCGCGGCTGGGTCTCGGCGCAGAAAATCGCCAAGTACTCGCGCACCTCGTCTTCGACCTGGTCATTGCCTGGCAGTTCGGCCGCGCGTGTGCTGTGGCGTCCGAGCACGCGCGCCGCGCGGCGCTTGGCGGGACCGTATTCCATGCCTTCCTCGACCACCAGCCGGGCGGCGGTGGCGGCGATCTCGTCGGTCAGGGTCGCGCTCATGTTGTGTTCCAGGGGCGGGATTGTGCGCGCATCACGGCAGTTCGACGGCGCCCATGCGCGCAACGACGGCGCTCGCGCGACCAACGACGTAGGCCGAGCCGGGCCGCTTCTCGAAGCGCTTCGGCGCTGGCAGCATCACCGCGAGCTGCGCCGCCTGGGTCGCAGCCAGCCCGCTGGCGCCGACACGAAAGTAGTGCCGCGCCGCCGCCTCGGCGCCGAACACGCCTTCACCCCATTCGACGTTGTTCAAATAGATCTCCAGGATGCGCTGTTTGGACAGGCAGGCCTCCAGCATGAAAGTGACTGCAAACTCCTGCGCCTTGCGCACCAGGCTGCGCTCGCCGCCGAGAAACAGATTCTTGGCGAGCTGCTGGGTGATCGTCGAGCCGCCGACAAGCTTCGGAGTCGCCCGTGCCACCGCCTTCGGCGGCGACTTGGCCGACGCCGGTCTCTGCACCCGCCGCTCGAGCTGTTCGTTGATCTTCTCGACGCGCGCTTCGGCCTTCTGGTTGCGTTCCCAGGCCTTTTCCAACGCATCCCATTCGACGCCGCTGTGTTCGGCGAAACCGGCGTCCTCGGAGGCAATCACCGCGCGCTTCAAACTCGGCGAGATGCGCTCATAGCCCACCCATTGCTGGCTCCACAAAAGTTCGTGCTTTTCGGCGACGAGCCGCCAGGCTTCGGAGCGCTGGAATGTCGTCGATTGCGGATCGATCGCCGTCATCAGCGCGACGCGCCCCAGAAAGTACAACTGCAGCGCCAACGTGGACAGCAGCGCGAGCGCGACGATGCGGGCAACGTGCTTCACGTGGCCATGCGTGCGCGCAGCGCGGCCAGCACCGGCGCCGTGTCGGGCTGCACGCCGCGCCAGAGCTCGAACGCCGCCGCGGCCTGCTCCACCAGCATGCCCAGGCCATCGCGGCCGCGCCCGCCGTGGGCAGCGACCCAATCGAGGAACGGCCGCGCGGCGGTGCCGTACATCATGTCGAGCGCCAGCGCACCGGGCGCCAGCACCGCGGGCGGCACGGGCACGTCCGTGCCCTGCAGGCTGCTGGCAGAGGCGTTGAGCACGATGTCGAAGCCAGTGCCGCAGGCGCGTAGCGTGCTTGCCCGAAACGCGGTGTCGCCGGCCACTGCCGCGTGCCGTTCGACCAATGCCTGTGCCTTCTCGACCGTTCGGTTGGCCACCACCAGCGCGCGTGGCCGCGCCGCCAGCAGCGGCCCCAGCACGCCGGCCGCGGCACCGCCCGCGCCGATCAGCAGCACCCGTTGCCCCGCCAGCGCGATGCCCGCGTTGCGCTCGATGTCGTGGATCAGGCCGACACCGTCGGTGTTGTCAGCGAGCCAGCCCTCGGCGTCGAAGCGCAACACGTTGGCGGCTTGCGCGAGGCGGGCGCGTTCTGTCAGGCGCCGGCCTTCGCGAAATGCTTCGAACTTGAACGGCACGGTGATATTGCAGCCCTTGGCGCCACTCTCGGCCAATGCGCGCACTGCGTCGGCGAAGCCGTCCAGCGGGCACAGCAGCCGGCCGTATTCCATGGCCTGCCCGGTCTGGCGCGCGAATTCGGCGTGGATGAAGGGCGACTGGCTGTGTTCGACCGGGTTGCCGGCGACAACGTAGCGGTCCATGGCGTGGCTCAGTTGGAGGGCGTCGTGGTGAGGGTGGTCTCGAGCCCGTCGTCGCGGGTGAAGCGGAACTTGGAGGTGATCACCAGCTGATCGGCGCGGCGTCGCATCGCGGCGGTGAACGGCCCGAACGGCGCGGCGGCGCGGACGATCGCGACGGCCCGGCGATCGAGGATCTTCGAGTCCGACGGCCGCACGACCTCGGTCTCGACGACCCGGCCTTCGGTGTCGACGGTCACGTTCATCGTCAGCTCGCCATACAGCTTGCGGCCCTGATTCTCAGGGAAGTTGCGCGTGCCGCGCTCCTCGATCTTGCGGCGCAGCTGGTCGTAGTACAGCGCGTAGACCTCCTCGCGCGTGGCCGGGCTGATGTAGCGCTTCTTCGGTCGCGCGCTCTCCTCGTTGATGCGCTTTTCGATCTCCGCCAGCAGCTGGATCAGCTGGCGCCGATGCTCCTCCTGCGCCTGCTCTTCCGGATTGCCCTGATCGCGCTGCGGGTCGGGTGCGGGCAGCAGCGCGAGTTCGCGCCGGATCTGCGCGAGCAACTGTTGCTGCGTTTCCTGCAACTGCTCGATGCGCTTGTGTGCCTCTTCGCTCGACTCACCGACCTCGACCAGCGCCGAAGGCGGCAACGGCGAAGTTGCGCGGCCGCTCAGCGCCTCACCACCGCCGGCCAGCGCGGCCTGCGCGATCGCTTGCGCCTTCTCCGGCGGCTCGCCGGAGCGTGAGTTGACCAGAATCACTTCGAGCGGTGTGTCCTGGAAGATCCGGTTGAAGCTCGCCGGATCGACGACGCGCACCAGCAGCAACGCCGCGTGCACGCCGACCGAGAAGATCAGCGCGAGTTGCAGGGTCGAGAGCTTGCGCAAGATGAGTTGCTCACCGTTCGCGTCAGGCGGCCGATTCGATCTCTGGCGACGCCACGGCATCGCGCTCGGCACCGTCGCCGGCCACGTCGATCGCCAGCGTCAGCGGGCCGGCGTTGTCGGCCCCGTCATCGGCCTCGGAGTCCGTCTCGGCCGCGGGCGCGTCATCGAGGCGTGCGATCACGTTCGCATGCACGTCGAGCGTGAGCAGGTCGGTGCCGGTGATCTTCACGCGCACATGCGCACCGCGCGGCAACGCGTCGGCGCCGAGCGCGCGGAACACCAGCGGCAACGCATCGGCACGCACCAGGCCATCCTTCATCACGACGGCGTCGAGCTCGGTGCGTTCGTCTTGCGCCAGCGAGAGCAGCGTCCAGTAGCGTTCGATGCCTTGCTGGAAGCCGTTGTACGCGGAGTACGCGGCGTCGAAGCCCGAGATGATCGCGAACAGCTGCACGTCCTTCGGCTTGAACGGCGCGGCCAGCGCGGCCGTGCGGCCGTGACGCGCGCACGCGATGATCTGCCACTGGTTGACCAGATCTACATAGCGCCGCAGCGGCGACGTCGCCCAGGTGTATTGCGCGACGCCCATGCCGGCGTGCGGCGCAGGGCGCGTACCCATGCGCACCTTCACCCCGGGCGCCATGCTGGCCTGGCTGCGGTAGACGCCGGGCACGCCGCATTCGGCGATCCATCCGCCCCATGTGCTGTTGGCCAGGATCATCGCTTCGGCCACGATCAGGTCCAGCGGCGAACCGCGCACGCGGGTGCTGATCAGCACGCGTTCGGTGCCCTGCGGCTCGGTGCCTTCCATGCCGTCAAGGCGGAAGTTGTAGTCGGGCCGGTTGAAGTTCTCCGGCTTGCCGCGCACGACCTCGCGCTGCGCCTTCAGGTGCCGTGCGAGGCGGAACGCGAAGGCGAGCTCGGGCGCGAACGCGTAGGACGCGGGCGCGTCGGCCGTCAGCGTCGCTTCGGTGATCACGTCGTCGAGCTGGTCGTGGCGCAGGTTCGCCGCGATCGGCACGCGCTCGAGCCTCGTCTCGCTGCCGGTGATCGCGAGCGTCGCTTCATTCATCGTCACGTAGAGCGACACCGCAGGGCACTCGCGCCCCGCCATCAGCGTGTAGGCCTGCACCACGTCGTCCGGCAGCATCGTCAGCTTGTGGCCGGGCATGTAGACGGTCGAGAGACGCTCGCGCGCGACCTTGTCGATCGGCGTCTCAGGCGCGAAGGCCAGGCCCGGCGCGGCGATGTGCACGCCGAACGTGACCGAGCCGCTGCCCAGGCCCTGCACCGAGAGCGCGTCGTCGATCTCGGTGGTCTGCGAATCGTCGATCGAGAAGGCCTGCACGTTCGCGAGCGGCAGCGTCTCCTTGATCGCCGGCGCGGCCAGGGCCGGGAAGCCGGTGCCCTTCGGAAAGTTCTCGAACAGGAAGCGCCGCCAATGAAACTGGTACGGCGAATCGATCGCGCCGGCGCGTTTCAGCAAATCGAGCGGTGCGGTCTGCGAACGCTGCGCGGCCTCGACGACGGCCTTGTATTCGGGCGCGTTCTTGTCCGGCTTGAACAGCAGCTTGTAGAGCTGCTCGCGCACGGCCGGCGGACATTCGCCGCGCACCAGCTCGCCGGCCCAGGTGTCGATCTGCGCGGCGACCTGCTTCTTGCGCTCGATGCCGAGCAGCGCGGCCTTCACGATCTCTTCGGGCGCCTTCTTGAACTGGCCCTTGCCGCTGCGCCGGAAGTAGTGCGGCGCCTCGAACAGGCGGAACAGCGCCGCAGCCTGCTTCTCGACGCCGGCGCTGGCCTCGAAGTAATCGCGCGCCAGGTCGGCGAATCCGAACTCGTGTTCCGGCGCGAACTCCCACGCCAGGTCGAGGTCGATTTCCTTCGCGATAGATTGGCCGGCCGCGATCAGCTCGGCCGGCTGCGGCTTGTCGAACTTGAGCAGCACATTCGCTGTCTTGACTTTCACGCGCTTGCCGGAGTCGAGCTCGATCTGCATCGAGGTCTCGGCTTCCGTCATCACGCGGCCGGCGAGGAACTTTCCGGCTTCTTCGAAGAGGGCATACATGCGCGGATTGTCACCTGAAGTCGGCTCGCGACCGAGCCCGCTTCAGTAGGTTCGCCCGCGCCGATACTGCGCATGCGCCTTGGGCGCCAGCCCCGCGCCGCGCGCCAACGCGGCGAGCGACGCGCCGGCATGGGCGTGGCAGATCGCCAGGCCGAGCGCGTCGGCCGCGTCCTTGCCCGGCAGGCCGGGCAGCGCGAGCAGGCGCCTGACCATTTCCTGCACCTGCTCCTTGCGCGCCTGGCCGTGGCCGACGACGGCCTTCTTCATCTGCAGCGCGGTGTATTCGGCCACCGCCAGCTCGTTCGACACCAGCGCCGTCAGCGCCGCGCCGCGCGCCTGGCCGAGCAGCAAGGTCGACTGCGGGTTGACGTTGACGAACACGATCTCGACCGAGGCGCAATCGGGCTGGTAGC
>JBDUAG010000151.1:0-7884 GCA_040004785.1 Burkholderiales bacterium
ATCAGACCGGCGAACTGGCCGCCCAATTGCTGCTGCAGCGCATCGCGCAGCCGGGCGGGGATCTGCAGCGCGCGATCCTGCAGCCCTCGCTGATCGTGCGGCAATCCACCGGGTCGTTCAGCGAGGCGGCGCGATGAGCCGCCGCGTCGTGGTGTTGGGAAGTGTCAATGCCGACCTGGTGTTGCGCTGTCCGCAATTGCCCTTGCCCGGACAGACCGTGCACGGTCGGGACTTTCAGACCCTGCCCGGTGGCAAGGGAGCCAATCAAGCGGTGGCGGCCGCGCGGCTGGGCGCGTCGGTCAGCTTCATCGGCTGCGTCGGTGACGATGACTTCGGGCGCAACGCACGCCGGATGCTGGCCGACGAGGGCATAGCCACCGAACACCTGCACACCGTGGCCGGGGTCGGCACCGGGGTGGCGATGATCTTGGTCGATGACTCGGGGCAGAACTGCATCGCCCTGGCCGCTGGTGCGAATGCGGCCTTGAGCACGGCGCATGTGGACGCCGCAGCAGCGGTGATAGCGAGCGCCGCGCTGTTGATCTGCCAGCTGGAATCACCTCTGCCGGTGGTGCAGCATGCGGTCGCGCTGGCGCATGCGGCGGGTGTGCCGGTGCTGCTGAACCCGGCGCCGGCCCAGGTGCTGCCGCCCGAACTGCTGACGCAGGTGGACACCCTGGTGCCGAACGAGACCGAAGCGGCGGTGCTGCTCGGCCTGCTACCCGGAGCCGCCTTCGATGCCGCAGCGGCGGCGACGCGCTTGCGCGCGCTGGGCCCGCGCACCGCCATCGTCACGCTCGGCGCAAGCGGCGTTCAACTCGCTGCTGACGGCGTCTGCCTGCACTTGGCGGCGCCAAAGGTTCGGGCCGTCGACACGACCGGGGCTGGCGACACCTTCATCGGCGCCTATGCCGCAGCCTGGTGTGGCGGTGCCGACCTCACCGCGGCGGTTGACTACGCCCAACGAGCCGCGGCGGTGAGCGTCACGAAGACCGGTGCCATTGCCGCCATGCCTCGACTCGACGAGCTGGCGTCACTGACACCGGGGAACCCATGAAAAAGACGTCATTGCTGCACGCGGAACTGTCGCACCTGATCGCGACGCTCGGACACGGCGACGCCGTGGTGATCGCCGACGCCGGCTTGCCCGTGCCAGCGGGCACGCGCTGCATCGACCTCGCATTGACACGCGGTGTGCCCGCGTTCGAGCAGGTTCTGGAGGCGGTGCTCACCGAGATGCAAGTGGAGCGTGCCGGGTACGCCGACGAGATGGTGACGCACAGCCCGCGCCTTGAAGCCTTGCTTCATGCGCGGCTCGGCCATGCCGCATTGGAAACCGTGTCGCACGAAGCGTTGAAGCAGAGGACCGGCTCCGCGCGAGCGATCGTGCGCACCGGTGAGTGCACACCCTACGCCAACGTCATCCTCTATGCAGGGGTCGTCTTTTAGCGCACGCCCGCGGTAACGCGCGGCCTGCATGGCGTGCGATCAAACCATAGCCGAGGTAGGATTTTCCGGACCCTGCTCGCAAAATCCGCCTGGCGGTGGGGATAGCAACTCTCCCGGCCGCCTCAGGCCGCTGTGGCAGCGCCCGAGGTGGCAGGCCCGGGGGCAAGCTCGGTCGAGATCTCCGTCTTGACCTCGGTCATCAGCTTGTGGATGGGGCACTTGCGAGCGACGGCCAGCAACTGCTCGCGTTGCGCGTCGCTGATCGGGCCGCCCAGCGTCAGCGTCGCGCGCAGGCGATACACACCCTGGCGTTCCTCGCTGTCATCGCGGTCGACGGCAACCTGCACATCCTCCAGCGGAATGCTCTTGCGCTGGGCGTACCAGAGCACCGTCATCGCCTTGCAGGCGCCGAGGGCGGCATCGTAGAGTTCATGCGGCGTCACGCCCAGGTCTTCGCCCCCTTGGGCGGCGGGCTCGTCGATGGCGAAGCGGTGCTGCCGCACGGAGACGACATGCTTCATCTTTTGCTTGCGGTCGCGGGTCACAAGGGTCGACATGGCAAAGTCCTTTCGCAGGGGGTCTGTGACGACTGTGGCTCAGGTGGGCCAGCCAAGCTTACGCGCCGATTCGATCAGGAAGTCGATCAGCAGGCGCACCTTCGGCGACAGGTGCTTGCGCGTCGGGTAGACCGCGTACACGCCCAGCTCCGCGGACTGATACGCCGGCAACAACTGGACCAGCGCACCCGACTTCAAGTCCCCACCGACCAGGAAGGACGGCTGGTAGATGATGCCCTGATGCCGCAGCGCCGCGGCGCGACAGGTGTCGCCGCTGTTCGTGTGCAATTGCGGCGTCACGTTGACGGTGACCTTGCCTTCCGGCCCGTCGAACTCCCAGTTGTCGCCGGCCGAGAACAGGCTGTAGGCCAGCACGGTGTGCGCGACCAGATCCGCCGAATGCTTCGGCGTGCCGTGCTTCTTCAGGTAGGCCGGCGTCGCGCACACGATCAGCCGCGTCGCCGCGATCTTGCGGCTGATCAGCGATGAGTTCGGCATGCGGGCGATGCGCACGGCCACTCGAAGCCTTCCTCCACCAAGTCGACCACGCGGTCCGACAAGGTGACGTCGAGTCTCACCCTGGGATGCCGAGCCATGAACTCGGCCCACAGCGGCGCCAGGTGAATGATGCCGAAACTCACCGGCACGTTCACCTTCAGCAGGCCCGACGCTTCGCCGGTGCGCGACGTGATCTCGGCCTCTGCTTCGTCGACGTTGGCCAGCAGGTCCTTGCAGCGGGCGTAGAACACCGCGCCCTCTTCGGTCAGCGACAACTTGCGCGCAAGAGCCGCTGGCGGGTGGAGCTGTTCTTCAAGTGGATCAAACAGCACTGGCGCATCAAGCGCTTCCTGGGCACCAGCGAGAACGCGGTGAAGACGCAGGTCTGGTGCGCGGTCGCCACCTACGTGCTCATCGCCATCGTCAAGAAGGAGCTTCACCTCGATGCCTCGCTCTACACCTGCCTACAGATCTTGTCAGTCTCAGTCTTCGAGAAAACCGAGATTTCATGCGCCTTGCAGCCCGATCGCTCGCGCGCAGAACCACTCCTCGCGCCCAACCAGTTGATTCTGTTCAACTTTTAACCGGACAGTAGTGGGAACACATCATGAACAACCTCATCCATCGCATCGTCTCGGCCCAAGCCGGCTGGGCGCCGCTGGCCCTCCGCATGCCCGTGGGCATCATCCTCCTCGCCCATGGCGGGCAGAAGCTGTTCGGCCTGTTCGGCGGCTACGGCCTCGCGGGCACCGGGCAATTCATGGACTCGATCGGCATCCATCCCGGTGTGCTGATGGCCTTGCTCGCCGGCAGCGCCGAATTCTTCGGCGGCCTGGCCCTGCTGTTCGGCCTGCTCGTGCGCCCTGCGGCGGCGGTGGTGGCCTTCACGATGGTCGTGGCAATTCTCAGCGTCCACATCAGCCACGGCCTGTTCATGACCAACAACGGCTACGAGTACGCGCTTGCACTGCTGGCCGTCGCCGTGGCCTTGGTCCTCAGCGGTGCCGGCCGCGGCTCGGTGGATTCGGCCTTGACGGCACGCCTGAACCCGGCTCCTAGCCGGAGACCAGCCACCGGCAGCTGAGCTCCGTCGGTCATGCGCGCAACGTAGAACACGCTTGTTGCGTCGGAGCGGGCGCGCTATCGTGGCTGACGGCGCTGAACCGCCGGTCAACCCTGCGCGGCCGGCTGGCCGCAGCTGCCCAAGGAGGAGAGGCGTGACGATTGATCCTGGCGGAGCAACGAGTTGCGGACGTGCGGTCCGCTTTGTGGTCCTCGTGATCGCGCTGTGTCCGCTGCTCCCCGGCCTGTCGGTCGCCGACCCGGTCGACGAAGCCGGTGTGGCCGTCGCACGTGCATCGAGTCGCTCGCCGGCATGGACCGGCCCCACCACCGGCCCGAGTGCCCAGCCTGGCAAGACCATCGCCGTGTTGGCCGAAGACCTCCGCAACGGCGGCGTGCTGGGCGTTGCACAGGGCATCCGGGAGGCTGCGCACGAGGCGGGCTGGAAGGTGCGCATCGTCGATGCGGGCGGCACGGCCGCCGGCCGCAGTCGAGCGCTCACCGAGGCCCTGGCCTCGCGACCGGATGGCCTGGTGATCTGCGGCTCCGACGCGCACGAACTGGATGCCAACTTTCGGCGGGCCAACGCGCGGCTGCCGCCGGTGGTTGGCTGGCACGCGGGGCCGGTGCCCGGCGCCATCGCGGGGACCGCCGTCGCGATGAATGTCAGCACCGATCCGATTGCCGTCGCGCGCACGGCGGCGCTGGCGGCCGTGGCGCAATCGCGCGGGCGAGCCGGGGTCGTGGTGTTCACCGATTCCCGATTCGCGATCGCCACCGCCAAGGCGCAGGCCATGGCCGACGTCATTCGGCAGTGCGGTGGTTGCACGCTGCTCGAAGTGCGCGACGTGGCCATTTCCGAGAGCGCCGCGCGGATGCCCGCGGTCACCCGTGAACTGCTCGCCGCGCACGGGCGGCGCTGGACTCATGCGTTGGCGATCAACGACATCTACTTCGACTACGCCGTGCCCGTGTTCATCGAGTCGGCGGTGCCCAATGGAGCAATCAGCCTGCTGTCGGCCGGCGACGGCAGCGCGCCGGCGTTCATGCGCATCCGGGCCGGAACCTACCAGACCGGTACGGTGGCCGAGCCGCTGAACCTGCAGGGCTGGCAAGTGGTGGACGAGTTGAATCGTCTCTTCGCCGGTCAGCCGGTGAGCGGCTTCGTTGCTCCGGTCCATCTCGTCTCCGGGGAGAATGTCGTTTCTGATGGCGGCTCTCGCTTCGTGTACGACCCGGAAAACGGCTATCGGGACATCTACCGCCAGATCTGGAAACGCCGGTGACCGGGTACAACGCTTCCTTGCCATGCGATTTCGCTTTCTGAAGCGCTGGGCCGACCTGCGGGACCGACTCACGCCGCACTCGCTGCGCGCGCAGTTCGCTGTCGCGCTGTCCGCGATGGGGCTGCTCATCGTCGCCGGCGGCGCCACGGCGGTCTATGCCTTGTTCGCCACCGCCGACGCGGCGCGCCTGTTCTCGGAGGAACAACTGGAGCGCGTGCAGAACACGCAGGACCTGCAGCAACGGACCCTGCACATCCAGCTGCTGGCCGAGCGCATGGTCACTGCCGATTCCCAGGTCATTGCCGGCCAGACCTACGCACAGATCCTGAGCGAGCTCGAAGGACTCGATCAACTCACCGCCCGGCTCGCGGTGGGCGAGGACGTCACGGTGCTGGACCTGCACCAGTCCAGCCAGCTGTTCCGCAACTCGGCTCATGTCCTGGCCCAGTTGCGCGACGCGGCGGCACGTTCCGGTCCGACGGAGACGTCGGGATCGGCTGCGCTGGAGGCTTACCGCGAGGAGATGCAGGCTCACGCCCGGGCCATGGCGCAGGCCGCCCGCGAACAGTCGGACCAGCTCGCGCGGGCCTATCGCGCCGCCGTCCTGCAGGTCGTCGACGCCTCGCACACGAGTGCCTACTGGGTCGTCGCCTGGCTCGCCTTCAGTCTGCTGGCGGCATGGTTCAGCGCGCGCGTGTTTCTGGGCCAACACGTGATCGCGCGGCTGCAGGAAGTCAGCCGCAGCCTGCTCGCCGTCGACGACCGCGGCGATGCACCTGCGCGAGTCCCCGTGCACGGCGACGACGAGATCGGCGCGATGGCGCGCGCCGTGGAACGCTTCTTGTCCGACCGCCGCCAATTGGCGACGACACGCGCGCTGCTCGAGGAAGAACAGCAACGGCTGGCCGCGATCATCGACAACACCGCAGACAGCATCGTCGTGCTGCAGGGCGGCCGCGTGCTCCAGGTGAACCGCGCCGCGGAGCGCATGTTCGGCATGTCGAGCGAGCAAGCCGCCGGCCAAGCTGCGGACGTGTTGATGGCCGACTTCGACTGGACTCCGGGCGATGGGCCGGGCATCCCGCGCGATGCGTTTGCGCGCAGTGGCGATGGTCGAACGATTCCGGTGGAGGTTTCTCTGAACCCGGTGGCTTCGGGCAGCGGTAGCCTGGTCGTGCTGGTGATCCGCGACGCGACGCTGCGTCGGGAGGCCGAGCAGCATCTGATCGCGGCCCGCGACGTGGCCGAGGCCGCGCGAGCGACACAGGCGCGCTTCATCGCCAACATCAGCCACGAACTGCGCACGCCGCTCAACGGCATCCTCGGTTTCGCGCAGATGATGCGGCGCGACAAACCCATGACGGAGCGGCAAGCCCGAAGCGTGGAGATCATCGAGCAAAGCGGACAGCATCTCCTCATGCTCATCAACGACATACTCGATCTGGCCCGCATCGACGAGGCCAAGCTCGAGCTGTACCCCGCCGAGGTCAACCTGGCGGCGTTCCTGCAGGTGGTGTGCGACATCATCCGCGTCAACGCGGAAGAGAAAGGCCTGACGTTTGCCTGCGAGGCGGCGCCCGATCTGCCCGCCACCGTGCTCGTCGACGAGAAGCGGTTGCGCCAGGTCTTGCTCAACCTGCTGTCGAATGCGATCCGGTTCAGCGACACCGGACAGGTGACGCTACGTGCAACTCCCCTTCCGCCGCCAGTGATAGGCGTCTCCGCGGGCCTGCGCTTCGATGTGGAGGACAAGGGCATCGGCATGACCGAGGCGGAGTTGGCGCGACTGTTTCAACCGTTCGAGCAGGTGGCCGAGTTGCGGCGACGCGAAGGAGGGGCCGGGCTCGGCCTGACCATCAGTCGACAGCTGGTGCACCTGATGGGCGGGGACATCCAGGTGCAGAGCCGGCAGGGCGAGGGGAGTGTCTTCTCGTTCGAGATCGTCGCGCCCGAGCCGCAGGCGCAAGTCTGCGCGCTGGTGCCCGACGACGTGCCGCAGGACCGCACATCCCTGTTACCCGAGTCGGTGGCGGCCGTCCTGAACGGTGCACGCGTCCTGCTGGTCGAGGACAACGCCATCAACCGCGAGCTGGCCATCGAACTGCTCAGCAGCGCCGGCGTGGTCGTCAGTGTCGCCTGTGACGGCCAGGAGGCGCTCGACATGCTGCAGCCGCGGCGTTTCGACGTCGTGCTGATGGACTGTGAGATGCCCGTCCTGGATGGCTATGCGGCGACGCGCGCGCTGCGTCAGCGGCCGGAACTGCAAGGCCTGCCGGTCATCGCACTGACCGCCAGCGCGATGATCGGCGACCGCGACAAGGCGCTGGCGATGGGCATGAATGACCATGTCGCCAAGCCCATCGTGCTCAAGGAGTTGCTTGCGACGCTGGCGCGCTGGGTGCGCCCCGCGGGCGCCACTGGCAACAACGTGCCGAAGCCGTAGTGCCGTACGGCCGGTCTCTTGGGCCAAGACCGGAAGGTGCTGGAGAGACGCGCGGGTTTCTCGGCAATCCACTTTAAGGGGCCCCCTCGGAGGGGGAGACTTGCCGGTCCATTTTCCGTCGATGATGGCGCTGTTCGCATCCACTCTCCCGACCAAGCGCGCGCTGATTCGATAATCCCACCATGATTCGATTGCTTGTCGGCCTGGGTAACCCCGGCCCCGAATACGAAGCGACGCGGCACAACGCCGGGTTCTGGTTCATCGACGAGGTCGCCCGCGGCTTGCGCGTGAGCCTGGCACCGGAGCGCGGGTACTTCGGCCTCGCGGCGCGCGCCAACACTGCAGGCGGGCCAGTCTGGCTGCTGCAACCGATGACGTTCATGAACCTGTCTGGCAAGTCGGTCGCGGCGCTCGCGCGCTTCTTCAAAATCGAGCCGGGCGAGATTCTGGTCGCGCACGACGAGCTCGATCTGTTGCCCGGGCAGGTGAAGATGAAGCTTGGCGGCAGCCACGCCGGGCACAACGGGCTGAAGGACATCCAGGCCCAGCTCGGCAGCGCCGACTTCTGGCGCCTGCGGCTGGGCATCGG
>JBDUAG010000152.1:0-7821 GCA_040004785.1 Burkholderiales bacterium
CCAGCATGTAGGTGTTGGTCATGCGCGGCATCGGCACTGCGGCGTAGCTCTCGCGCCGGCCGTTGCCGGTGGGCGCCACGCCCATCAGGCGCGCGTTCATCGAGTCCTGGATGTAGCCCTTCAGGATGCCGTCCTCGATCAGCACGTTGCGCTGCGAGGCGTTGCCCTCGTCATCCACGTTCAGCGAACCGCGCCGGTCGGGGATGGTGCCGTCGTCCAGCACCGTCACGCCCTTGGCGGCGACCCGCTGGCCGATCCGGCCGCTGAATGCGCTCGATCCCTTGCGGTTGAAGTCGCCTTCGAGCCCGTGGCCGATGGCTTCGTGCAACAACACGCCGGGCCAACCCGGCCCGAGCACCACACTCATCTCGCCCGCCTTCGCCGGGCGCGATTCGAGGTTGGTGAGCGCCGCGTTGACGGCATCGTTCACATAGCTTTCGATGATCTCGTCGTGGAAGTAGCCGAAGCCGAAGCGGCCGCCGCCGCCGCCCGACCCGACTTCGCGGCGGACCTCGCCATTGATCGTCTGCTCGGCGATCACCGTGACGCTCAGGCGCACCAGCGGGCGCACATCAGCGGCCAGCGTGCCGTCGGCGCGCGCGACCATCACGACGTCGTACTCGCCGGCCAGGCCGGCCATCACTTGCACCACGCGTGGATCCTTGCTGCGTGCGAGCTTCTCGACCTTCTCGAGCAGCGCAACCTTCTGCGTGCTGTCGAGCGTGGCAATCGGGTCCATCGGCGCGTAGAGCAAACGGCTGCCGGCCACCTTCTGCTTCGCGCCGACCTTGACCTTGCGGCTCTGCCCGGTCGCCGCGATCGTGCGCACCGTCTGTGCCGCATCCATCAGCGCGGCTTCGGAGATGTCGTCGGAGTAGGCGAACGCGGTCTTCTCGCCCGCGACCGCGCGCACGCCGACGCCCTGGTCGATGCCGAAGCTGCCACTCTTCACGATGCCTTCCTCGAGGCTCCAGCCTTCGCTGCGCGTGTACTGGAAGTAGAGATCGGCATCGTCGATGCGGTGCGTGGCGATCGCGCCGAGCGCCTTCGCCAGGGTCGCGTCGGTCAGGCCGAAGGGTTCCAGCAGCAACGCGCGCGCCACCGCCAGACGTTCGATCGTGGGTTCGCGAGAGATCATGGCCTTCGTCCTCGGGGTTGAGCACGCATTGTAGAAGTCGCCGCTCCGTCGCTTCATTCACATGTCTTTACCCCTGCAAGCGTCCTCGGCCGTGCCGCGGGTCTCGTTGAATGAGTGCCTGCAAGGCAAGCAACCCATCCTCAGGAGACTGTCAACATGTTCACCCTCAAGAGCACCCTCGTCGCGGCCACGCTGGCCGTCGCTTCCCTCGGCGCCTTCGCGCAGGTTGCCGTGGCGCCGGCCACCCCGCGCGTCGACCAGCGCGAGGCCAATCAGCAAGCGCGCATCGCCAACGGCGCCGCCTCCGGCCAGCTGACGCCCAAGGAAACGAATCACCTCGAAAAAGAGCAGGCGCACATCAATAAGGTCGAAGCCAAGGACAAGGCCGATGGCAAGGTGACCAAGGCCGAGCGCAAGCGCCTGCACCGCCTGCAGAACGCAGCCAGCAAGGACATCCATCACCAGAAGCACGATGCGCAGGTTGCCAAGCCCTGAGCGTTGCGACTCGAACCTCGTCAGCGCGCCTTCAACGCGTCGGCGAGGGCGTCGAACGCGACCTTCAGCCGCGGCGTGCCGCGCAGTTCGCGGTGCGCCGTGAGCCACAACGGCAGCGGCGGGATCGGCAGCTCCGGTAACACGCGCACGACCTGCGGTGACAGCGCCGCGACCCGCTGCGTCGTGACACCGATGCCGAGTCCAGCGAGCACGGCCTGCCAGGCGACGATCTGGTTGTCACAGCGAAAGCCGAACAGCGCGGGGCCGACCGCAAACCCCGCGTCGCGAAAGCCGCGCAGCATCTGATCCGAGCGGTCGTAGCCGACCCATTCGTGCGCGAGCATGTTCTCTGGCGTCGGCTGGCCGCGGCGCTGGATGTAGTCGCGGTGCACGTACAGGCCCAGCGGCTGATCGGCGAGGCGGCGCGCGATCAGCGCCGATTGCGTCGGCTTGACCATGCGCAGCGCGATGTCGGCCTCGCGCTCCAGCAGGTTCTCGACGGCGTTGCTCGCCACCAGCTCGATCTGGATCTCCGGGTGCGTGCGCCGCAAGTCGAGCAGCAGCTCCGGCAGGACATAGGCGCTGAAGATCTCGCTCGCGGTCACGCGGACCGTGCCGGCCAGTGTCTGCGAGCGGCCCGCAGCGACCAGTGCGAACTGGCGCGCGTGTTCGCGCATCCGCTCGGCCGGCGCACGCAGCGCCGTGCCCGCCTCGGTCAGCCGCACGCCTCGCGTCGTGCGCTCGAACAGCGCGTGACCGAGCTGCGCTTCGAGCTGCGCGATCTGCCGGCTCAAGGTCGGCTGGCTGCTTCCGAGCACCAGAGCCGCGCGGCTCAGCGAGCCGGTGCCGGCGACCTCGAGGAAGGCGCGCAGCAGCGTCCAATCGGGCTCGGCGGTTGGCTTGCTATTCATCCATGAATGACTTGTATGTGGCCCTGTCGATTGTGCATTGCTCTCCGCGCTCGAACAATGGCGTCACCGTCACTCGCAAGGAATCCACCATGAGCTCCACCGTCCTGATCCTTGGCGCCGCCGGCCGCATCGGCCAGGTGCTGACCAGCGCGTTTGCCGACGCCGGCTGGCAGGTCCGCGCGCAAGCCCGCAAGGCGCTGCCGCAAGCGCTCGCCAACCGCCCGCGCGTGCAGGCCGTGCGTTGCGACGCCACCGACGAAGCCGCGTTGATCCGCGCCGCGAAAGGCGCGAGCGTGGTCGTCAACGCGCTGAACCCGCTCTACACCGAGTGGGAGCGCCTCGCGCTGCCGCTTGCCGACGTGGCACTGAACGTGGCGCGCGCCAGCGGTGCGCTGTTGATGCTGCCGGGCAATGTCTACAACTACGGCCGCGAGCTGCCGCCGCAGCTGACCTCGGCCACACCCGAGCGCGGCAACACGCCGAAAGCGCATATCCGCATCGAGATGGAAGCGCGCCTTGCGGCCGCAGCCACCGACGGCGTCGACAGCGTCGTGATCCGCGCCGGTGATTTCTTCGGTGGCCCCGGCACCGGCACCTGGTTCGACATGGCGCTGGCCTCGAAACTCGCCAAGGGCCGCTTCGTCTATCCCGGCAACCCCGGCATCGCCCACGCCTGGGCTTACCTGCCGGACCTGGCGCAGACCTTCGTCCGTGTGGCCGGCCGGCGCGCTGCGTTGCACGGCCACCATCGCCTGAACTTCGCCGGGCACACGCTCACCGGCGACGAGCTGAAGGCGGCGATCGAGGCGATCACCGGGCGCACGCTGCGCACCGCCAATCTGCCGTGGTGGCTCATCCGGCTGGCCGCACCGGTGATGCCGATGTGGCGCGACCTGCTGGTGATGCGCTACCTGTGGGAACGCCCGCACGCGCTCGACGACGCGGCATTGCGCGGCCTCATCGGCAGCGCGCCGCGCACGCCGTTGGCCCAGGCCCTGCGCGCCACGCTGGCCGCGCCGGATCAGTCGCCCGATTCGCTCTTCAAGGCCAGCGCCCGCTCGTAGACGGCGTTGCGCGCCGCACCACTCAGCTCGGCCGTGAGCGCAACCGCCTGCTTCAGCGGCAGTGCGGCCAGCAGCGTGCGCAAGGTCGAATCGAAAGATGGTCGCTCGGCGTCGGCGCTCGCAGGCTGCGCGTGCACGACCAGCACGAACTCGCCGCGGCTGCGATTGGCGTCGGCGCCGAACCAGGCCGGCAAATCGCTGGCGGGCATCTGCGCGACCGTCTCGAACTGCTTGGTCAGCTCACGGCAGACGGTCACGCCACGCCCCGCGCAGGCCTCGGCCAGTGACGCGGCCAGTGCGTCGATGCGGTGCGGCGCCTCGAACAGCACCTGCGCATGCGTCGTCGCCGCCAGCCCGGCGATGGCCTGCGTGCGCTCGCCGCTGCGCGTCGGCAGGAAGCCGACGAAGGTGAATGGCCCGACGAGCGCATCTCCCGCCACGCTCAGTGCCGCGGCCGCGCTGCTGGCGCCGGGGATCGGCAGCACGCGATGGCCCGCGGCCTGCGCCGCGGCCACCAGTGCCGCGCCCGGGTCGCTGATCGCGGGCGTGCCGGCGTCGCTGACATATGCGACCCGCTCGCCGGCGCCCAGCCGCGCCAGCACGCCGCTCGCAGCCTCGCGCTCGTTGTGCTGGTGAACGGCGATCAGCGCCTTGCCGGCGATGCCGAGCTGGCGCAGCAGCGGCGCGCTGTGGCGCGTGTCCTCGCAGGCGATCGCATCGACCAGGCCGAGCACATGGATCGCCCGCAGCGTGATGTCGGCCAGATTGCCGATCGGCGTCGCCACCACGTACAGTGCGCCCGCGGGGTAATGCTGCGCCGCGGCCGCGGCCGCGGCGGCTTGCTGCATCAACGAGGCATCAGGTGTGGTCACAAAGGGATCGACGAAGGCTACGGGCGAGGCAGGCGAGGCGAGTGCGCTGGCGCACCTGCTGGGCCAGGGCCTGACCCTGGTGCAGCGCAATTATCGGGTCGCGCGGGGCCCGAATGCGCGCGGCGGCGAAGTCGATCTGATCATGCGCGAGCGTGACGGCACGCTGGTGTTCATCGAGGTACGCGCGCGACGCTCGACCTCGTTCGGTGGCGCGGCGGCGAGTGTCAGCGTCACCAAGCAGCGCAGCCTGGTGCTGGCGGCGCAATATTTCCTGAGCCGCTTGCCGACGCTGCCCCCGTGCCGATTCGACGTGATCGCGATCGATGACGATCGAATCGAATGGTTACGCGGCGCATTCGACGCATCGTAGCGCGCGGAACCGATGTGGTGCATTGCTGTCATATGATCCATGCCCATGCTCGAACAACGCATCCAGCAGCAGTTCTTCGACAGCGCCGATCTGAAGTACGCCGCTGCTGAAGTCCTCTCCAAGCCCATCGCCGACGCCGTCAGCGCACTGGTCGGCTGCATCACCGCCGGCGGCAAGGTGCTCAGTTGTGGCAATGGCGGCTCGGCCGGCGACGCCCAGCACTTCGCGGCTGAATTCGTCGGCCGCTTCGAGCGCGAGCGCCCCGGCCTCGCCGCGATCGCGCTGACCACCGACTCTTCCATCCTCACCGCGATCGGCAACGATTACGACTTCAACTCGATCTTCTCGAAGCAGGTCCAGGCGCTCGGGGCGCCTGGCGACGTGCTGCTGGCCATCAGCACCAGCGGCAACTCGGGCAACGTGGTCGCGGCCGTCGAGGCCGCGCGTGCGAAGGACATGACCGTGATCGCGCTCACCGGCCACAAAGGCGGCCGCTTGCGCGAGTTGCTGCAAGAAACCGACGTGATGATCTGCGTGCCACACGACCGCACCGCGCGCATTCAGGAGGTGCATCTTCTCGTGCTGCACTGCCTGTGCGACGCGGTCGACCTGCAACTGCTGGGCGAACAGGAAAACACATGACCTTGACTTCTTCCCTACGACTCACGCTGCTCGCCAGCGCGCTCGCCGCATCCACCTTGATGAGCGGCTGCGCGCTGCTCGTCGGTGGCGCCATCGTCGGCAGCTCGATGGTGGCCACCGACCGCCGCACTTCGGGCACGCAGCTCGAAGACCAGAGCATCGAGTTCAAGTCGGCCAAGCGCATCAGCGACGCAATCGGTGAGCGCGGCCACCTCAACGTGACGAGCTACAACCGGCTCGTGCTGCTCACCGGCGAGGTGCCGACCGAAGCCGACAAGAGCAGCGTCGAGGAGGCCATCGGGCGCATCGAGAACGTGCGCTCGGTGATCAACGAGATCGGCATCACCGCGCCCAGCTCGATCGGCACGCGCTCGAACGACACCCTGCTCACCAGCAAGGTCAAGGCGAGCATGGTCGACGCGAAAGACGTTCAGGCTGGCGCCTACAAGGTCGTCACCGAACGCAACGTCGTCTACCTGATGGGCCGCGTGTCCGAGCGCGAAGCGAACCGCGGGGCCGAGATCGCGCGCGGCGTCAGTGGCGTCGCGAAAGTCGTGAAGGTGTTCGAGGTCGTCACCGAAGGTGAGCTCGCCGGCACGGCACCCGCGCCGGCCGCGGCTCCGAAGCCGTAGCCACAGCAGCCCGCTACTTGAGTCTGAGCAGCAGGCTGGACGTGTCCAGCCGGTTCCCGCCCTGCGCCTGGATGTCGGCGTAGAACTGATCCACCAGCGCCGTCACCGGCAGCCGGGCGCCGTTGCGCTTGGCTTCGTCGAGCACCAGGCCCAGGTCCTTGCGCATCCAGTCGACCGCGAAGCCGAAGTCGAATTGGCCCTCGAGCATGGTCGGGCCGCGCTGGTCCATCTGCCAGCTCTGCGCCGCACCCTTGCCGATCACGTCGAGCACGGCACGCATGTCCAGCCCCGCCTTCTGGCCGAACGCGATCGCCTCGGCGAGGCCCTGCACCAGACCGGCGATCGCGGTCTGGTTCACCATCTTCGCGAGCTGGCCGGCGCCGCTCGCACCAAGCAGCGTGACGGCCCGAGCGAACGCCATCGCCACCGGGCGCATCGCGCCGAACGCTGCCGCATCGCCGCCGCACATCACGGTCAGCGTGCCGTTGATGGCACCCAGGTTGCCACCCGACACCGGCGCGTCGATGAAATGCCGACCTTCCGATTGCGCCGCCGCACTCAACTCGCGCGCGACCTGCGCCGAGGCGGTGGTGTGATCGACCAGGATCGCGCCGGGCTTCATGCCCTTGAGCGCGCCGTGCTCGCCGAGCACCACTGAGCGCAGGTCGTCGTCGTTGCCGACGCAGATGAACACCACGTCCGCCCCCGCGCTCGCCGCTGCCGGCGTGGCAGCGCTGGCGTGGCCGTACTCGGCGACCCACTGCGCGGCCTTCGCAGGCGTGCGGTTGTAGACCGTGACGCGGTGCCCGGCGCGCGCCAGGTGCCCGGCCATCGGGTGGCCCATCACGCCGAGGCCGAGGAAGGCAACAGTGAGGGAGGGCGTGAAGTCGTAGCTCTTGGTGCTCATGGATTGAAAACGGCCTCGAATGAGGCCGTGGGCGTGGATCGATGCGGCCGAGCCTACACGATGGTGAGATGCTCCGTGCCGGCTGCCAGATCGCTGCTGCGCGCGCGCTGGCTGTGCAGCTTGATCTGCAGCCGCAGGTCGTTGACGGAGTCGGCGTTCCGCAGCGCGTCTTCAAACGTGATGGCCTGGCTCTCATACAGGTCGAACAGCGCCTGGTCGAAGGTCTGCATGCCGAGCTCGCGCGAGCGCTTCATGATCTCCTTGATCTCGGCGACCTCGCCCTTGAAGATCAGGTCGGAGATCAGCGGCGTGTTCAGCATGATCTCGACGGCGGCGACGCGGCCGCGCCCTTCCTGGCGCGGCATCAGGCGCTGCGAGATCAGCCCCTTCAGGTTCAGCGACAAGTCCATCAGCAGCTGCGCGCGCCGCTCCTCGGGGAAGAAGTTGATGATGCGGTCCAGCGCCTGATTGGCGCTGTTGGCGTGCAGCGTCGCCAGGCACAGGTGCCCGGTTTCGGCGAACGCGACAGCGTGCTCCATCGTCTCGCGGTCGCGGATTTCGCCCATCAGGATCACGTCGGGCGCCTGGCGCAGCGTGTTCTTCAGCGCCGCCTCCCAGCCGTCTGTGTCGATGCCGACCTCGCGCTGCGTGACGATGCAGTTCTTGTGCGGATGCACGAACTCGACCGGGTCCTCGATCGTGATGATGTGGCCGAACGAGTTCTCGTTGCGGTGGTCGACGATCGCGGCCAGCGAGGTGCTCTTGCCCGAGCCGGTGGCGCCGACAAAGA
>JBDUAG010000004.1:0-25625 GCA_040004785.1 Burkholderiales bacterium
CCACCCCGGAAACCGACGCGCTCGTGGCGCGCGCGCTGGCCGCCGACCCGACGCACCTGAAAGCGCTGGCACTTGCAGGCACCTCCGCGTTCGAACGCGCCGACTACGCCGGCGCGGTGCGCTACTGGGAGAAGATGGCGCAAGGCCTGCCGCCCGACAGCCCCGACACGCCGCGCCTGCAGGCCAGCCTGGCCGAGGCGCGCAAGCGCGGCGGGTTGGCGACGCCAGCGGCACCCCCGACGCCGCCGCCGACAACCGTGGCGGTCGCTGATGCCGGCGCCAGCGTCAGCGTCAGCGGCACGGTCACGTTGGCGCCCGCGCTTGCGGCCAAGGCCAGCGCGACCGACACTGTCTTCATCTACGCCCGTGCGGCGCAAGGCCCGCGCATGCCGCTGGCGGTGTTTCGCGCTCAGGTGAAAGACCTGCCGATCAACTACAAGCTCGACGACAGCATGGCCATGGCGCCGACCTCGAAGATCTCCGGCGCGGCGCAGGTCGTTGTCAGCGCGCGCATCAGCAAGTCGGGCAACGCGATCCCGCAAGCCGGCGATCTGGCCGGCGAGTCGGCGCCGGTTGCACCCGGCGCAAGCGGCATCGCGATCACGATCGACAGCACGATCGGACCCTGAGGCTCATCATTCTGGGGGGTGCTCGACGGCGTGGGTCGAGGTCTAATCGCGCATGCGCACTGTGCAAGTCTCAACGCGCAGGGGGTTTTCAGGGGCCATGAAGCCTGCGACACTTTGCAGCGCTGTCTCTCTTCCGCCAGCGGCTCGTCGACCACTGCACAGGATCACACTTGCAAGCCCACACACCGACCCGCTGCGGCCCGCTCACCTGCTGTTGCAAGGTGTGTCCGCAATGAGCAGCGGCGACGTGAACGGCGCGACGGTTGATGGTTGGCTCCTGCCGCTGCCGGACGACGCCGCGCCGTGCGGCACCGATCTCGAACCCGACAACGAATACCTGGCGCTGACCAAGGCGCTCGCCGGCAAGCCCGAGACGCAGTTCTCCGAGGCCGTGCCACCCGACTTCCGCACCGCCGGCACCACCGCCGAGTCGCTCTTCACACGCACCCGTGACCTTCGCATCGCCATCGCCTGGGCGCGCGCGCGCCTGCGCATGGACGGCCTGGTCGCGCTGCCCGCCGGTCTGCGGTTGATGCAGGGGCTGCTCGAGACCTTCGGCGCCGCGCTGCACCCGATGGCCGACCCGGACGACGGCTCCTACTACGCCCGCATCAACGCCGTGGCCGAGTTGCGCGAGCCGAGCGGCCTGCTGGGCGACCTGCGTCAGGCCGTGCTGTTGACCGACCGGGTGCTCGGCCCGGTGCGCGTGCGCGCGGTCGAGATCGCGCTCGGCACGATCACGGCGCGCGAGGACGAAGAGACGCTGTCGCGCGAGCAGCTGCGCCAGTTGTTCGGATCCGCCGGCGCAGAGACCGGCCTGGGCGAGTTGCTGGCGCGTTCGCTGCAGGCGCTGCACTCGCTCTCCCACGTCTTGACGGCCCAGCTCGATGCGCAAGGCGCGCCCGACCTGAAGCCGCTCGCCGCGATGCTTGCCGGGGTGCAGTCGCTGCTTCCTCAGGAGGCCGCGGCGCATGCGCCGGACGGCGGCAACGATCCCGGCGCGACGGCTGAGCGCGCCGGCAGCGTCTCGGGCGCCGTGAACTCGCGCGCTGATGCGGTCCGCGCGATCGACATGGTCTGCGAGTACCTGGAACGCACCGAGCCCACCAACCCGGCGCCGCTGCTGCTGCGGCGCGCCAAGCGCCTGATCGATCAGAACTTCCTTCAGCTGATGAAGGACCTGGCACCCGGCTCGCTCGCCGACGTGGCGCGCATCATGGGCGTGGACCCGGACTCGGTCGTTTCGCCGTCAGACAGCGGTTAGGGCCTGTTAACGCCATGGGAGGGCACGCGTGACTCATCAAACAGCCGCCGGCAAGGCGCAAAGCGCAGGCGTAGCCGCGCCTACGGCGAGCATTTGCAACGCGGCCGGCGCCTGTTTGATGAGATCACCCGAAGGGCCGAAGGCCAGCAGGCCGCAGGGCCGCGTTGCTCACTCGTTGTGTGCCGAAGGCACACGGCCTCGCTCGCGCCTTGCCCTGCGGCCTGCTGGGCTTCGGCGCGTGCCCTCCCATGGCGTTAACAGGCCCTAGCCCCGCCACGACCCGGAATCGGCTACAACCCAGCATCGCAACCGCAAGGAGACAGGCATCATGGGCAGCAGTCAAAAGTTCATCGGCCGCAACCGCACGCCGCGCGTCCAGATCGAGTACGACACCGAGACCTACGGCTCCGAAAAGAAGATCCAGCTGCCCTTCGTGATGGGCGTGATGGCCGATCTCGCGGGCAAGCCGGTCGATGCGCCGGCCGAGGTCGGCGAACGCAAGTTTCTCGAGATCGACGTCGACAATTTCGATTCGCGCATGAAGGCGATGAAGCCGCGCGTCGCGTTCCAGGTGCCCAACGCGCTGACCGGCGAAGGCAACATCGCGGTCGATATCAGCTTCGAGAAGATGGAAGACTTTTCGCCCGCCGCGATCGCGCGCAAGGTCGATTCGCTCAACAAGCTGCTCGAGGCACGCCAGCAACTGGCCAACCTCGTGACCTACATGGACGGCAAGTCGGGCGCCGAGGAACTCGTCGCCAAGCTGCTCGCCGACCCGACCTTGCTGAAGTCGCTGGCCGACACCGCCAAACCGGCCGACGCCTGAGCGCAGTCGGCCCGACCCCACGTTGATCCCTGGAGACCCGTATGGCGACGAAAACTGAACAGACCTCCGCACTCGCGGGTGTGGCGATGGAAGGCGGCGACCTCGCGTCGCTGCTGAAGAAGGAATTCAAACCCCGCAGCGACGAAGCCAAGAGCGCCGTCGAATCGGCGGTGCAGACGCTGGCGCAGCAGGCGCTGGGCCAGACCAAGCTGATCGGCAGCGACGTCATCAAGTCGATCGAGGCGATGATCGCCGCGATCGACAAGAAGCTCTCGGACCAGGTCAACCTGATCCTGCACCACGAGGACTTCCAGAAGCTCGAAGGCGCGTGGCGCGGCATTCACCACCTCGTCAACAACACCGAGACCGACGAGCAGTTGAAGATCCGCTTCATGAGCATCACCAAGGCCGAACTCGGCAAGACGCTCAAGCGCTACAAGGGGACCGCCTGGGATCAGAGCCCGCTGTTCAAGAAGATCTACGAGGAAGAGTTCGGCGCCTTCGGTGGCGCGCCGTTCGGCGCCATCGTCGGCGATTACCACTTCGACCACAGCGCGCCCGATGTCGAACTGCTCGGCGAGATGGCGAAGATCTCCGCCGCGTCGTTCTGTCCCTTCATCACCGGCGCCGCGCCGTCGCTGATGCAGATGGACTCGTGGCAAGACCTCGCCAAACCGCGCGACCTGACCAAGATCTTCACCACGCCCGACTACGCCGCCTGGCGCTCGCTGCGCGAATCCGACGATTCCAAGTACATCGGCCTCGCGATGCCGCGCTTCCTGTCGCGTCTGCCGTACGGCGCGCGCACCAGCCCGGTCGAGGATTTCGCGTTCGAGGAAGACACCGGCGCGGCCGACCACAGCAAGTACACCTGGACCAATGCCGCCTACGCGATGGCGACCAACATCAACCGTTCGTTCAAGGAGTTCGGCTGGTGCTCGCGCATCCGCGGCATCGAATCCGGCGGCGCGGTCGAAGGCCTGCCGGCGCACAGCTTCCCGACCGACGACGGCGGCGTCGACATGAAGTGCCCGACCGAGATCGCGATCGCCGACCGGCGTGAGGCCGAGCTCGCAAAGAACGGCTTCATGCCGCTGATCCACCGCAAGAACAGCGACTTCGCCGCGTTCATCGGTGCCCAGTCGCTGCACAAGCCAGCCGAGTACGAGAACGCCGATGCCACCGCCAACGCCAACCTCGCGGCGCGCCTGCCCTACCTGTTCGCGACCTGCCGCTTCTCCCACTACCTGAAGTGCATCGTGCGCGACAAGGTCGGCTCGTTCAAGGAGCGCGACGACATGCAGCGCTACCTGCAGGACTGGATCACGCAGTACGTCGACGGCGATCCGGCGCATTCGTCCGAATCCACCAAGGCCGAGCGCCCGCTGTCGGCAGCGCAGGTCGAGGTCAAGGAGGTCGAGGGCAACCCGGGCTACTACACCTCGACGTTCTGGCTGCGTCCACATTACCAGCTCGAAGGCCTGACCGTCTCGCTCCGGCTGGTCTCGACGGTGCCTTCCGCGAAAGGCTGAGTTCCCTGTCTTGAATCCACCCCTGCAGCTGCCGGCAGGGGCGCCCGACGCGATGTCGGGTGCAGACGATGCAGCGGGTTTCACCAATCATCACTGACACACGGGAGAAGCAATCATGGCTGTAGACATGTTCCTCAAGCTGGACGGCATCAAGGGCGAGTCGCAGGACGACAAGCACAAGGACACGATCGACGTGCTGGCATGGAGCTGGGGCCTGTCCAACGCGACCACGCTGGGCTCCGGCGGCGGCGGCGGCTCCGGCAAGGTCAACTTCCAGGACATCTCGATCACGAAGAAGGTCGACAAGTCGACCAACGCGCTGATGATGAATTGCGCCACCGGCGCGCACATCAAGCAGGCCGACCTGACGGTGCGCAAGGCCGGCGGCAAGCAGCTCGAATACATCAAGATCAAGTTCGAGGACGTGCTCGTCAGCTCCGTTCACACCGGCGGCTCCGGCGGCGAAACCGAACTGACCGAGAACCTGACCCTCAGCTTCGCGAAAGTGAGCTTCGAGTACGCACCCCAGAAGGCCGACGGCAGCGGCGACGCCGGCATGAAGTTCGGCTACGACATCAAGAAGAACATCAAGCTCTGACCGCCGCTTCCACCCCGCTCGCGCACACGTCACGGGAGTCCAGCGATGGCCAAGGGCGACATGTTCCTGAGTCTCGATGCCACGAAGGCCGGCCTCATCAAGGGTGAGGCGGACGACACCGTGCACGCGGGCCAGATCGAGATCAGCGGCTGGTCCTGGGGCATGCAGTACCCGGAGGAACTGCGCAGCGGTGGCCGCACCGGCCGGGCTTCGCTGCGCGCACTGTGCGTGACCAAATCGACCGACCGCTCCTCAACCGCGCTGATGTCGACGATGTACACGAACGACCGCATCAAGAAGGCGGTGCTGTCGGTGCGCAAGAGCAGCGGCGACAAGGCCATCGACTACTTCGTGATCACGCTGGAGGATGCGTACATCACCCGTTTCGACATCGAGTCGAGCGACGTGCCCGTCCCCGGCATCGTCGAGCGCATCGAGTTGCGCTTCGCGACCATCGACGTGACCTACGCTGCGCAGAGCGACAAGGGCCAGAAGATGGGCGGCAGCAGCTTCAGGGCCGAGATCGCGAAAGTCTGACGCCCGTGCGGCCGTCGCGCCGCCAACCCCCAACCGCCGAGTCCGCCGATGCAAGCTTCTGCCGCTCAACAAGCCCTGCGACAGGGCGCTCCCGCCGAAGCCCTCAAGCTGCTGCAGGACCAGGTGCGTGCCGCGCCGCAGGACGCGAAGTTGCGTGTCTTCCTGTTCCAGCTGCTGTGCGTGCTGGGCCAATGGGATCGCGCGCTGAACCAACTCACCGTCGCCGGCGAACTCGATGCCTCGACGCTCTCGATGGTGCAGACCTACCGCGAGACGATCCAGTGCGAGCGCCTGCGCGCCGACGTGTTCGCCGGCAAGCGCGTGCCGATGCTGTTCGGCGAGCCGCAGCCCTGGCTCGCGCTGATGATCGAAGCGCTGTTGCGCGAAGGCCGGGGTGAGCCGGCCGACGCGCGCCGTCTGCGCACCCAGGCGCTCGACGAAGCGCCGGCGACCTCCGGTTCTGCCGACGGCAAGGCCTTCGAGTGGATCGCCGATGCCGACAGCCGGCTCGGGCCGGTGCTGGAGTCGATCGTCAACGGCCGTTATTACTGGGTGCCGGTGTCGCGCCTGACGCGGGTCGAGATCGAGGCGCCGACCGATCTGCGCGACTGCGTCTGGATGCCCGCGCACTTCCAGTTCAGCAATGGCGGCGAGGTCGTCGGCTTCATCCCGACCCGCTACGCCGGCTCCGAAGCCGGTGAGCCCGCGCAGGCCCTGGCGCGCCGCACCGACTGGCTGGAGGCCGGCCCGGGCCAGTACACCGGCCTCGGCCAGCGCATGCTCAGCACCGACACCGACGATCTGCCGCTGATGGACGTGCGTGTGCTCGAGCTCGACGGCACCGACGTCTGAGCAGGCCGGCGCACCATGGCCACCTCCGCCCAGGACTTTCTTCAGCCCGCCCTGCTCGATCGGCTGACCGACGACGACCCCGGCCACCGCACCGAAGCGCGCGAGCAGCGTGCGATGAGCAAGGCGCGGCTGCGCGCCGCGGTGCTGCGCGATCTGGCGTGGCTGTTCAACGCCAGCCAGCAGACCGACGCCGACACCTGGATCGGCCACCCGCATGCGCAGCGCTCGGTGCTCAACTACGGGCTGCCGGCTCTGTCGGGCCAGACCGCCTCGTCGATCGACGTCGCGGTGATCGAAGCCGCCGTGCGCCAGGCCATCCTTGACCACGAGCCGCGCATCCTGCCGGCCTCGTTGCGCGTCGAGGCGAGCGCCTCCGTGCCGCTGATGGAGCAGCACAACCAGCTGAGCTTTCGCATCCATGGTCAACTGTGGGCTCAGCCGATGCCGCTCGACCTGCTGTTGCAGACTGACGTCGATCTCGAATCGGGCTACGTCAGGGTCAAGGATCTGAGCCGCTGACCCCATGGACCCGCGCCTGCTTCATCACTACAACCAGGAGCTGCAGCATCTGCGCGAGATGGGCGCGGAGTTCGCGCAGCAGTTCCCGAAGATAGCGTCGCGGCTGGGCATCGATGGCATCGAGGTCAACGACCCCTACGTCGAGCGGCTGATCGAGGGCTTTGCGTTCCTCGCCGGGCGCGTGCAGCTGCGGCTCGACGCCGAGTTCCCGCGCTTCACGCAGCGCTTGCTGGATGTGGTCTACCCGCAGATCCTCGCGCCCACGCCCTCGATGCTGATCGCGCAGCTGCAGCCCGACCTTGCCAGCCCGAACCTGGCCTCGGGCCTGACGATCGCGCGCGGCAGCGAGATGCGCAGCAGCGGCACGCGCGTCAGCGCCACGCCATGCCAGTTCCGCACCGCGCACGACGTGACGCTGTGGCCGATCGAGCTGACGCAGGTCGAGTACTTCACGCACGCCGCCGACCTGCCGCTGCCGCCCGCGCTGAGGCGCTACAAGAGCGGCGTGCGGTTGCGCCTGGCCAGCACCGCCGGGCTCGATTTTTCGCAGTTGCCGCTCGATGCGCTGCGCTTGCATTGCGGCGGCATCGACGAGGTCGCGTTCCGGCTGTTCGAGCTGATCGCCGGCCACACGCTGGGCGCGATGCTGCTGCCCGCAAAGCGCCCGGCGGCATGGAGCGAGACGCTGCCCGCGAGCTGCATCGAGCCGGTCGGCTGGGACGACGACGAAGCGCTGCTGCCGGTCGGCCTGAAGGGCTTCCACGGCTACCGGCTGATGCAGGAGTACTTCGCGTTTCCGCAGCGCTTCCTGTTCTTCGACATCACCGGCCTCGGCCCGGCGCTGCGCCGCCGCGGCGGCAGGGAGATCGACATCGTGCTGTTGTTCGAGCGCGCCGATGCGGCGCTCGACCAGGCCGTCGATGCGGGCAGCCTGGCGCTCAACTGCGTGCCCGCCGTCAACCTGTTCGAGCGCCGCTGCGACCGCATCCACGTGAGCCCGGGCACGCATGACTTCCAGGTCATCGTCGATCGCACCCGACCGGCGGATTTCGAGATCTACGAACTCACCGAAGTCGTCGGCCACGGCGTCGGGGTGGACAGTGAGCGCAGCTTCCTGCCACTGTATGCCGCGTTTCATACCGAAGACCGCAGCCACAGCGCGTTCTACACCGCACAGCGCGAGCCGCGCCTGCTCTCGGCCGAGCTGCAACGGCAAGGGCCGCGCTCGTCGTATGTCGGCAGCGAGGTTTTCCTGTCGATCGTCGACCAGCGCGAGGCGCCGTTCTCGGGCGATCTGCGCCAGCTCGCCAGCGCGGCGCTGTGCACGAACCGCGACCTGCCGATGCTGATGCCGGTCGGCAGCGGCAACGACCTCACCTTGGAGCAGTCGGCCGCGGTACTGGCGATCCGCATCGTCAAGGGGCCGTCGAAGCCGATCTCGTCGCTGCGCGAAGGCAAGGTCGCCTGGCGCTTCATCAACCAGCTGACGCTCGACCACCTGTCGCTGACCGACACCGACCCGACCCAGGGCGCCGCCGCGCTGCGCGAACTGCTGGCGCTCTACGCCGCCGCCGGCGACGCCGCCGCGCAGCGCCAGATCGAAGGCGTGCGCTCGGCCGCGATGCAACCCAGCGTGCGTCGCCTGCCGATGCCCGGGCCGATCACCTTCGGCCGCGGCGTGCGCATCGATGTCGAGGTGGACGACTATGCATTCCAGGGCGGCAGCGCGTTCCTGCTCGGCTGCCTGCTCGAGCGCTTCTTCGCGCGCCATGTGTCGCTGAACGGATTCACCGAAACTCGGCTGCACTCCAGCGGCCGCGGCGAGATCAAGCACTGGGGGCCCCGATGCGGCGCGAAGACCATCCTGTGAAAGGCGCGAACCCGCTGGCAGCGATGGTCGATGAGCCATGGCGTTTCGATTTCTACCAGGCGCTGCGTGCGCTCGAGGCGCATCACCCCAACAAGCCGCGCCTCGGCACGGCGCGCAAACCAGCCGATGAAGCGGTGCGCCTGGGCCAGGCGGCGGAGCTGTCGTTCGCGCCAGCCAGCCTGTCGGCGGTGACGCTGGACACGCCCTCCGGCATCCCGCGCATCGAGGTGCGCTTCTTCGGCCTGTTCGGGCCCAACGGCCCGCTGCCGCTGCACCTGACCGAATACGCCCGCGAGCGCGCACTGCACCACGGCGACTTGACCTTCACACGCTTCGCCGACCTGTTCCACCACCGGCTGCTGCTGCTGTTCTACCGCGCGTGGGCGCAGGCACAGCCGACCGTCAGCCTCGATCGGCCGAACGAAGACCGCTTCGCCGATCACATCGGTTCGCTGATCGGCCTGGGCACGCCGAAGCACCGCGGCCGCGATGCCGCACCCGATCACTCCAAACTGTTCTTCAGCGGCCACCTTGCACGCCAGGCGCGCAACGCCGACGGGCTGCAGGCGACGCTCGCGGCTTACTTGCGCGCAGCGGTGAGCGTCGAGCAGTTCGTCGGCCACTGGCTCGAGATTCCGAGCACCGAACGCACGCGGCTCGGCGCCGCCGGCGCGAGCGGCCGCGCGCCGACCGCGCAGCTCGGCGCCGGCGCCACGCTGGGCGGCACGGTGTTCGATCGGCAGCATCATTTCCGCATCCACGTCGGCCCGCTGCGGCTGGCCGCGTTCGAGGCACTGCTGCCCGGCGGCAGTGCGTTGCCCGCGGTGCAGGCGCTGCTCGCGCACTATGTCAGCCTGGAGTTGGCGTGGGATCTGCGCCTCGTCCTCGCGAGTGCCGATGTGCCGGCGTGCCGGCCCGGCCGCTACGGCCGGCTCGGCTGGACCACCTGGCTCGGCCGCCGCGCTGGCCAGGGCGATGCAGCACTGCGGCTGCGCCCGCGCGCGGCCGGCAACGCTCCTCACTGAAAGGAAGCACCATGGCAGAGATCAGCCGCGTCACCCTGTTCGGCAAGCTCAATGGTCTCGGCTACCAGGCGGTCGACAGCGCACTGGTGTTCTGCAAACTGCGCGGCAATCCGTATGTCGAGCTCGAACACTGGGTCGCGCAGATCGTGCAGAACCCCGACTCCGACTGGCACCGCATCATCAAGCACTACGGCATCGATGTGGCGGTGCTGGCCAAGGACATCACCGCCGCGCTCGATCGCCTGCCACGCGGCGCGACCTCGATCTCCGACCTCTCCGACAACATCGCCGACGCCGTCGAGCGCGGCTGGGTTTACGGCTCGCTGATGTTCGGCGACAGCGCGGTGCGCACCGGCTACCTGATGCTGGGCATACAGAAGACGCCGCGCCTGCGCAACGCGCTGCTCGCGATCTCGCGCCAGTTCGAGCGCATCAAGCCGGATGACCTGAGCGAGTCCCTCGCCGGCATCGTCGCCGGCTCGCCCGAAGACGGCCAGAGCGCGAGCGATGGGTCCTCCGGCGGCGCACCCGGCGAATCCAGCGGCGCGATCGCGCCGGCGCAACTCGGCAAGCAGGAAGCGCTGAAGAAGTTCACCACCGACCTGACCGAGCAGGCGCGCAGCGGCAAGATGGACCCGATCGTCGGCCGCGACGACGAGATCCGCCAGGTCGTGGACATCCTGATGCGACGGCGCCAGAACAACCCGATCCTGGTCGGCGAGGCCGGCGTCGGCAAGACCGCCGTGGTCGAAGGCTTCGCGCAGCGCATCGCGCGCGGCGACGTGCCGCCGGCCCTGAAGGACGTGCAGCTGTTGGTGCTCGACGTCGGCCTGCTGCAGGCAGGCGCCAGCATGAAGGGCGAGTTCGAGCAGCGCCTGCGCTCGGTGATCGAGGAGGTGCAGGCGAGCCCGAAGCCGATCATCCTGTTCGTCGATGAGACCCACACGCTGGTCGGCGCGGGCGGTGCGGCCGGCACCGGGGATGCGGCCAACCTGCTGAAGCCGGCGCTCGCGCGTGGCACGCTGCGCACTGTGGGCGCCACCACCTGGGCCGAGTACAAGAAGTACATCGAGAAGGACCCGGCGCTCACGCGCCGCTTTCAGACCGTGCAGGTCGACGAGCCCGACGAGAAGAAGGCCGTGCTGATGATGCGCGGCGTGGCCTCGACGATGGAGAAGCACCACAAGGTGCAGATCCTCGACGAGGCCCTGGAGGCCGCGGTGAAGCTGTCGCACCGCTACATCCCGGCGCGCCAGCTGCCCGACAAATCGGTGAGCCTGATCGACACCGCGTGCGCGCGCGTCGCCGTGAGCCTGCACGCGACGCCGGCCGAGGTGGACGACTGCCGCAAGCGCATCGACTCGCTCACCACCGAGCTCGGGATCATCGGCCGCGAGAAGGCGATCGGCATCGAGGTCGCCGAGCGCGAACACGAGGCGAGCGCGCTGCTCGGCACCGAGAAGGACCGACTCGCCACGCTCGAGAAGCGCTGGAACGACGAGCGCGCGCTGGTCGATGAGCTGCTCGCCTTGCGCGCCAAACTGCGCTCGGGCGGCCAGCCGGTCGAGGGCACCGGCTCGACGCTCGAAGCGGCCGCGGCACCCACGGCTGACGCGCCACCGGCGCTCAGCGACGCCGAGCGCGCGGCCACGCTCGCCACGCTGCGCGACGTGCAATCGCGCCTCAGCACGCTGCAGGGCGAGACGCCGCTGATCCTGCCGACGGTCGACTACCAGGCCGTCGCCAGCGTCGTCGGCGACTGGACCGGCATCCCGGTCGGCCGCATGGCGCGCAACGAGGTCGACACGATCCTGAAGCTGCCGACCTTGCTCGCACAGCGCGTGATCGGCCAGGACCACGCGATGGAGATGATCGCCAAGCGCATCCAGACCGCGCGCGCCGGCCTCGACAACCCGGACAAGCCGATCGGCGTGTTCATGCTCGCCGGCACCTCCGGTGTCGGCAAGACCGAGACCGCGATCGCGCTGGCCGAGGCGCTCTATGGCGGCGAGCAGAACCTGATCGTCATTAACATGAGCGAGTACCAGGAGGCGCACACGGTGTCGTCGCTGAAGGGCGCGCCGCCTGGGTACGTGGGCTATGGCGAAGGCGGCGTGCTGACCGAGGCGGTGCGGCGCAAGCCGTATTCGGTGGTGCTGCTCGACGAGGTCGAGAAGGCGCACCCGGACGTGCACGAGCTGTTCTTCCAGGTCTTCGACAAGGGCCGCATGGACGATGGCGAAGGCCGCACCATCGACTTCAAAAACACGCTGATCCTGTTGACCACCAACGCTGGCACCGACCTGATCGCCAGCCTCTGCAAGGACCCCGATCTGATGCCCGAGCCCGAGGGCATGGCCAAGGCGCTGCGCGAGCCGCTGCTGAAGGTCTTCCCGCCCGCGCTGCTCGGCCGGCTGGTGACGATCCCGTACTACCCGCTGTCGGAGACGATGCTGATGCAGATCGTCAAGCTGCAGCTGAACCGCATCAAGAAGCGCGTCGAGGCGCGCTACAAGATCCCCTTCGAGTATGACGACGCCGTTGTGAAGCTCGTGGTCTCGCGCTGCACCGAGAGCGAATCGGGCGGCCGCATGATCGATGCGATCCTGACCAACACGATGCTGCCCGAACTCTCGCGCCAGTTCCTGAACCGCATGATCGAAGGCCAGCCGGTCACTGCGGTGCGCATCGGCGCGAGCCACAGCGATTTCGTCTACACGCTGACCTGATGCCCCATGCGATGAGCGCCGTGCCCCGCCCCGACGACGAAGACGACGTGCTGCCGGCGGACCTGTCGGTCGCCGCGGCGCTCGCCTACGCCACGCGCCGCCACCAGCGCGGCGAGCGCGAGCTCGCGATCCAGCTCTACGCGCGCATCCTCGAGGCCGCCCCCGAGCACCCGGATGCGCTGCACTTCATGGGCATCGCGCTGCACCAGAGCGGCCGCTCGGCGCAGGGCCTGGGCTTCATTGAGCGCAGCATCGCGGCACTGCCGGACGCGCCCGGCCCGCACTTCAACCGCGGCAACATCCTGCTCGAACAAGGCCGCTTCGAGGACGCGACCGCCGCCTACGCCCGCACCGCGGCGCTAGGCTTCGACAACGCGCCGCTGCAAAGCAACCTCGGCGTGCTGTACCGCGCGCAGGGCCTGCTGGCCGAGGCCGAGCGGGCCTACCGCCGCGCCATCGAGCTCGACCCGAAGCTCGCCGACGCGCGCGACAACCTCGGCAACCTCTACGAAGCGATGGGCCGCCCCGCCGACGCGGTGCGCGAATACTGCGAAGCGCTGGTGCTGGCGCCGCACAACCCGCAGACCCGCAAGATGCTCGGCATCGCCTACCAGATGCTGGGCCGGCTCGACGACGCGGTGGCGATCTACACCGCGTGGCTGGCCGACGAACCGGCGAACCCGCTCGCGCTGCACTACATCGCCGCCTGCACCGGCCAGGGCGTGCCGCAGCGCGCGCCGGATGATTACGTCGAGTCGGTGTTCGACACCTTCGCCAACAGCTTCGATGCAAAGCTCGCCGCGCTCACCTACCGCGCGCCCGAGTACGTGGCGCACGCCGTCGGCCAGCACTGCGCACCGGCGAAGGCGCTCGATGTGCTCGATGTCGGCTGCGGCACCGGCCTGTGCGGGCCGCTGCTCGCGCCCTACGCGCGGCGCCTGACCGGCGTCGATCTGTCGGCGCCGATGCTCGCGAAGGCCGAACCACGCGGCGTCTACACCGAGCTCGTCAAGGCCGAGTTGACGACCTACCTGCAAGAGCATCCGTCGAGCAGCGACCTCGTCGTCTCGGCCGACACACTGTGCTACTTCGGCGCGCTCGATGACGCGATGGCCGCGGCCTATGCGGCGTTGCGCCCAGGCGGCTGGCTGGTGTTCACGGTCGAGGCGAGCGTCGGCGAGCGCGCGCAGACGCCGTTCCACCTGCACCCGCACGGCCGCTACAGCCACGCCAGCACGTACATCGCCTCGTTGCTGGCCCGATCCGGCTTCGACCCGGTCACACTCGACGCCGTGCACCTGCGGATGGAGAGCGGCAAGCCGGTCGACGGCTGGCTGGTCGCGGCGCAGCGCCCTGCCGCAGCAGCCCACACGCACTGAGATCGAGAGCATGGCCGAGCCCCTGACCAACGTGATGCAGCTGACCACGCCGCTGGGCGTCGGCGTGCTGCGCTTCTCGGCGATGAGCGCCGTCGAAGAACTGGGCCGCCTGTTCGACTACAGCCTGGTCGCGCTCTCCGAGAAGAACGACATCGATCCGAACACGCTGCTCGGCAAGCGCGTGAGCGTGGCGCTCGAGCGCAGCGACCGCACGCTGCGCCAGTTCAACGGCGTCGTGACCAGCTGCGGGCTCGACGGCGCCAAGGGCCGGTTGTTCGCCTACAGCCTGCGGCTGCGGCCGTGGCTGTGGCTGCTGACGCGGCGTGCCGACACGCGCATCTTCCAGAAGCAGAGCGTGCCCGAGATCATCAAAAAGGTCTTCGAGCCGTACTCCACCGACTACGAGATCAAGCTGCAGGGCACTTACGCCCCGCTCGACTATTGCGTGCAGTACCGCGAGACCGACTTCAACTTCGTCAGCCGGCTGATGGAGCAGGAAGGCATCTACTACTTCTTCAAGCACACCGCCGACCAGCACATGATGGTGATCGCCGACCGCGCCAGCGTGCATGTGCCGGTGGCCGGGCACGCGGAGTTCCGCTACCGGGCGCAGTCGCTCGGCGCGGTCGAGTTCGAGTGCATCAACGACTGGCGCTTCAGCCACGAGATCCAGCCCGGCAAGGTGACGCTGCGCGATCACGACTTCGAAGCGCCGTCCAAGACGCTGGAGGTGCAGGCCGAGCAATCGCGCAGCCATGTCGCGAACAAGGGCGAGTTCTACGATCAGCCGGGCGAGTACCTGACCGACGCCGACGGCAAGCGCTATGCGCAGATCCGCCTCGAGGAGCTGCAAGCGCGGCACAACACCGCGAGCGGCTACGGCACGATGACGGCGCTGACCATCGGCCACCGATTCACGCTCGCCGAGCACCCGCGCAAGGACCAGAACCGCGAGCACATCGTGGTCTCGTCGCGCATCGACATGAGCCGCACCGGCGACGAGGCCGGCGTCAACGGCGGTGCCAGCTACACGTGCCACTTCACCGCGCTCGACAGCCGCGAGGTGTTCCGGCCGCAACGCGTCACGCCCAAGCCGGTGGTGGCGGGCCCGCAGACGGCGGTCGTCGTCGGGCCGGCGGGCGAGGAGATCTACACCGACGAGCACGGCCGCGTGAAGGTGCAGTTCCACTGGGATCGGCTCGGCAAGAAGGACGCCGAGAGCTCGTGCTGGATGCGCGTCGCGCAGCCCTCGGCCGGCAAGGGCTGGGGTGCGATGGCGCTGCCGCGCATCGGCCACGAGGTCGTCGTCGTGTTCCTCGAGGGCGACCCCGACCAGCCCATCATCACCGGCAGCGTCTACAACGGCGAGAACCTGCCGCCCTACGTGCTGCCCGACAACGCCACCGTCAGCTCGCTGAAGAGCCGTTCCAGCAAAGGTGCAGCGGCCAGCAACTTCAACGAGCTGCGCTTCGAGGACAAGAAGGGCAGCGAGTACGTGTGGTTCCAGTCCGAGAAGGATCACTTCCATCTCGTCAAGAACGACGTGGTGCAGGACATCGGCCACGATGAGCTCGTCACCATCGCCAACGATCGCAATGAAAAGGTCGGCGGCTCGCACCTGCTCGCGGTTGCGAAGGACGTCAAACACAAGATCGGCGGCAGCATGAATGTGGAGGTCGGCACCGACCTGCTGTTCAAGGCCGGCGGCGACTACGGCCTGAAGGCCGCCAAGGACATCAGCAACGACGCCGGCACCGCGGTCTCGTTCAAGGCGGGCACCGACGTGCACATCAAGGCCGGCATGAACGCGGCCGTCGAAGCTGGCATGAACGCGCACGTCAAGGGCGGCATGAACGTCGTCATCGAGGCCGGCCTGATGCTCACGTTGAAGGCCGGCGGCAACAGCGTCGTGATCGGGCCCGCCGGCGTCTCGATCACCGGCTCGCCGCTCGTGATGATCAATTCGGGCGGCGGTGCCGGCTCCGGCGATGGCGCCAGCCCGGTCGCGCCGACCGCGCCCGAATCGCCGCCGGACCCGACCAAGATCAAGGATCCGCTGCCGTCACGGTAGGCGCCCGGATGCACCCAAGGAACGCAACACCGTGAGCGCCAACCCCGAGCTGCGGGCCTGGTTCAACGCCGCCCGCCAGACCTACGCCGTGATCGACGCGCAAGCGCTGCCGCAGATCGCCGAGATGCTGCCCGCGGCCGGGCTCGGCCTGAGCGAATGGAGCCGGCTGCAGCGCGGCGGCGTGGCGCTGGAGGCGGCGCAGGCCTGGTGCGTGCAGCTCGAACCGGCGCACGCGTTCAGCCAGTGGCTGCTGGATGGCGAGGGCGCGCGCGTCGAGGATTGGGGCGTGCTGGCGTTCAGCGACGCACCGTTCCGCGCGGTGCGCGAACACCTGCGCGGGCTGCTCGAGGTGCAGCTGCCCGGCCGCGAGCGCGTGGCGCTGCGCTGGTACCAGCCGATCGTGATGCGCACGCTGCTGCCGCTGTGCGCGCCGTCGCAACTCGAGCAGATCTTCGGGCCGGTGAGCGCGTTCGCGCTGCCCGACGCGAGCCTTGCCACCGCCGGCACCTGGCTGCGCCAGCTCGGCGGCAAGCTCGACGCGCAAGTCGTGCCGGCCCAGCGCGCTGCCTAGGGCCATGCTGCAACTGACGCCGGAACAGGAGCAAGCGCTCGAAGGCGTGGAGCGCACGCTGCTGCTGCAGCGCCTCGGCGCGCACCTGGCGTTGCGCTGGCCGACTGTCGCCGAGCGGCTCGGCGCGCGGCTGCCGGCCTTCGTCGAGCATGCGATGCAGGCCGCCGAGCGCCACGGCCTGCGCATCGCGCTCGGTGCGGTGCGCTACGTCAACCTGTGCTTCGTCTGGGGCACCGGCTTCGAGGACAAGCCCGGCTTCGAGTGGGCACGCGACACGCTCGCCGACCCGAAGCGCCACGAATGGCAGAAGGTGCATCAGCTGGTGCGCCGCTCCGTGGATGCGCTTGCCACGCGTAAACCGCCGCTGCCGTCGGCGACCGCGCTCACCGAGACCGACGATGGCCTGATGCAGGCGTTCGCGCGCCTCGGCCTGCTCGGCCGGCTGCTGCTGCGCGAGGGCGTCGAACTGCCGCGCGTCGCCTGTGATCTCGATGTGGCCGGGATTCGCGTCACCGACACCGTCGCCGCGCAGATCTACCAGCTCACGCCGGCCGGCCCGGTGCGCGCACCAGCACCAGCCGCGCCACCGCCGTTGCGCGTCGACATGACCCAGCCGGCCTGGCCCGCGCGCATTGCGGTGCTCGCGCGCCCGGCCGACGTGGGCGCGGCCACACGCCTGCAGCTGCGCACCGTGACCCACGCAGTGTGCGATGGCGACTGGCATCCGCACATCGCCTACGCCGGCGCCCACGGCGTGTGGGAGTGGCGCGGCGCCGAGGCACGCGCGGTCAGCTGGCCGCTCACGGCGGCGCTGCAGACGAGTGCCGCTGCGGAGCTCGGCATCGCGATCGGCGAGGCCAGCCCGCCCGAGATCGCGCGGCTGCAGCTGACCACCTGCGCGCTGCGCGAAGAAGGCCTGCCGCTCGGCGGCGGCACGCTGCAGGTCTGGATCCATCCGGCCAGCCAGTGGCTGTTCACGCTGCAGCGCGCCGGGGCGCGCACCCTCAGCTGGCCACGCGCCGAGCACGCGCCCGGCGTCACCGAGCTGCGCATCGAGCGCGATGGCGACGCGCTCGCCTCCGAGGCCTGGCGGCGCGGTTTCGACGCGCTCGACGAGCTGCTGCAGACTGCCGTCGATCGCCTCGGCGCGGCTTGGGAGCGCAGCGCCGGCATCGAGCGCGCGCAGGTCTCGGCCGAGCTCGCCGTGCTCGGGGGCAGCGGCGCGCTGACCTGGGGCTGGCAGCAGCCCGCGAGCTTTGCCGAGCCGGCGCGCATGCGCGTCGCCGCCGAGCTCGACATGCAGGCGCTCAACGTAATGCTTGAATGCCGCGGCGAGCTGCACCTGGGCGGCGCACGCGCGTTGCTGCGCCTGCGCGCTGCGGGGTCGGCGCCATTGCGTGTGCAGGCCGAACCGGTCGGCGAGCCGATGGCCGGCGCGGTGAGCCGCTTCCGCATCCCGTTCACGCTCGAACTCGACGCGCTGGCCACCTCGGAGGCCGCGGTGCTGAACGTCGATGGCCCGTGCCTCGGCGCGCTCGTCGGTGAGGCCGGCCTGCGCCCGCGCCTCGAAGGCGGCAGCGGCTGGCAGTGGTACGTGCTGATGCGCGTCGAGGCCGTGAGCGTGCCGCTGACGCTGCATGACCCGGTGCTCGGGCAGACGCGCCAGCCCTGCGTGCTGTTGCCCGAGATGCCGTTGCTGGCCTGGAGCCTGGGCTGATGGACCGCATGCTCACGCTCCGGCTGGAGTCGGTCGGCTGCACCGCCGAGGCGCTGCTCAACGGCGTCCCGCTCGCGCGCACGCCGCGCGGCGGTGGCCTGGTCAGCCTGCCGGTGCACGAGTACACACTGACGGGCGACAACGATCTCGAGCTCGTGATCGAACCGCCGCCGCTGGTGCCGGGCTTCGAGCGCCTGCCGCCCGAGTCGCGCCTCAGCGATGGCGAGGCAAGCGCATCGTTGAGCCTGCTGCTGCCGCGCGTTGGCAACCCCGCCAACGGCAGCGAGGCACGCACGCTGGCGCAGCTGAACTGGGTGTCGCCGCCGGTCGAGATCCTCGAGCTGCCGCTGGTGCTGGCAAGCACGGTGAACCTGCCGGTCAACTTCCCGCGCTGGCGCTGGCTGGACGCACCGCCGATCGACAACCCGGATGCGATCCGACCGCAGATCGCCGGCTTCCTGCAGGGCATCGCGCTGGCGCTCGCACGCGGCGATGCCGAAGGCCTGATCAGTGCGGCGCGGCTGCGCTTCGACGAGCTCGCGCAGGCCTACCAGCGCGAGCCGCGCGACGACCTGGCGCGCTTCCGCGCGCACATCCAGCAGGCCCACGCTGAAGGGCCATTGCGGCCGATGCTGCCCACCGCGCAGGGCCTGCTGCTGCGGCGCTGCGCTGGTGGCCGGTTGCTCGAATGCCTCACGGCCGACGGCAGCCCGGCGCTGAACGCCGAGCGGCCGAACGGCGCGCGCATGCATTGGCCGGTGCGCCTTGCGATGGTCGAGGAGCGCCTGTATGTTCTGCGTTAGTAATGAACCCCTCGTCGAATGAGTACATTCGTCGATCCCCAGGGGGATGCGGGCCGGCTTGGGGCGGCCCGGCGCTCGGCCCGGGCACCAGTGAACCGTTGATTTCCAGGAACATCGCATGCTCGTGTTGACCGCCAGCACCTACAACGGCGCGCCCAGTGAACGCCTCGCCGCCGCCTTCGATGAAACCGGCGGCACGATCGGCCGCGCCGAGCACAACCACATGGTGCTGCCCGACGCAGATCGCACCGTCTCGCGCGTGCATGCGCAGGTCGCGTTTCGCAACGGCAGCTACGTGATCGTCGATCGCGGCAGCAACCCCGTCATCGTCAACGGCCGGGAGATCGGCAGCGGCCGCGAAGAGCCGCTGGTGCCGGGCGACACCCTGCAGCTGGGCGGCTATGTGCTGCTCGTCAGCGCCGGCAAGGCGGTGGCCTCGAAAGACCCATTCGCCGATCTGTTCGAAGACACCGGCGCTTCGGCGCACCGCATCGCCAGCCCGGGCGGTTGGCCGGTGACGTCCTCGCCGGCGCCGCTTCACCCGCAAACGCCCGCGCCAGGTGCCGGCACGATCCCCGAGGACTGGGATCCGTTCGGCACGCCTGCGGCCGCCGCCACTCCGGTGCCCTCGCCCGAGCCGCTGATCGCGCCGCCGGCGCGTGGCGGCGCCGATTCGCTGGAGGTGCTGTTCGATCTCGGCGGTGCTCCGGCAGCGCCCGCCCCGGCGCCGCGCGACGCGCCGCCGCCGCTCGCGAACTACGAGGATCCGCTCGAAGCCTTGTTGCGCCCGCCCGCTCCGAGCGCCGCGCCAATCCCCGACCACGTGCCCGATCTGCAGACGCCGTTCGTCGGTCGGCCGATGCCGCCGAGCGCGCCGCCCGGCGCGGCGCTCTCGTGGGCGACGCCCGACGCGCCACCGAGTGCCCCGCCGACGGCAGGCGCGCGCACGTCGATCGTGCCTCCGCCGGCCGCCCAACCTGCGCGCGCGCCGGCGGCGCCGCGCCCCGCGCCGACGCCGATCGCCGCCGCGGCGTCGAACGCGGCGCCCGATGCCTTGCTGGCGTCGTTGCTCGACGGTCTGGGCGTGCCCGAGTTGCGCATCGAGACCCTCACGCCCGGCCTGATGCGCCAGATCGGCCTGCTGCTGCGCGAATCCGCACGCGGCACGGTCGAGTTGCTGGCGGCGCGCGCGGCGCTCAAGCGCGAAGTGCGTGCCGAGGTCACGATGATCGTCGCGCGCGAGAACAACCCGCTGAAGTTCTCGCCCTCGGTCGAGGTCGCGTTGCAGCACCTGCTGGGCCCGCCGGCGCGTGGCTTCATGCCGGCGCCGGTGGCAATGCGCGACGCTTTCGACGACCTGCGCGCGCATCAGATCGGTGTGCTGGCGGGCATGCGCGCCGCGCTCGAAGGCCTGCTCGCCCGCTTCGACCCGGCGCAGCTGGAAGCCACGCTCGCGCCGCGCTCGGGCCTGGCGAACCTGATCCCGGCGAACCGCAAGGCGCGCCTCTGGGAATCGTTCGAGACGCTCTACTCGCAACTCTCGAGCGAGGCCGAGGACGAGTTCCACCAGCTCTTCGGCGAGGCCTTCGTGCACGCCTACGAGACCCACATCGCTCAGCTCCAGCGCGACGACGCGCCACCCGCCTGAGGACCCAACATGCTCGCACTTGAACTCGCGATCCTGTCCGAGCGCGGCGGGCGCAGCTACAACGAAGACGCCTGTGGCCACTGGCAATCGGAGCGCTGTCTGTGCTGCGTGCTGGCCGATGGTGCCGGTGGCCACGGCGGCGGCGATGTGGCGTCACGGCTCGCGGTGCAGGACCTGCTCGGCGCGTTCGCGGCCGGCCCGACCGCGCACGGCGATGACCTCGCCGCATTGCTGCGCGAAACCAACCTGAAGCTGATCGCTAGCCGAGCGCCGGGGCCGACGCAGGACATGCACACGACCGTCGTCTGCGTCGCGATCGACACCGTCGAACACCTCGCGCACTGGGCCCATGCCGGCGATTCGCGCATGTACTGGTTTCGCGACGGCCGCATCGCGCAGCGCTCCCGCGACCACAGCCTGGTGCAGTCGCTGGTCGACGCCGGCATGCTCGCCGAGGCCGACATGAAGGCCCACAAGCAGCGCAACGAGCTGGTCTCGGCACTCGGCATGCCCGATGAAGACCTGCTCGTCAGCGGCTCCGCCACGCCGGCCGACATCGCCGCGGGCGATGCCTTCCTGCTCTGCACCGACGGCTTCTGGGAGTACGTGGACGATGCGTTCTTCGAGTCGTCGCTGGTCGCGGCCGACACGCCCGACGCCTGGCTCGCCGAGCTCGCCGCGCAGGTCGTCAGGGCGACGCAGGACAAACCCAACCACGACAACTTCAGTGCGCTGGCGGTGTGGGTCAGCGCCGCACCCGGCGTGGATTGAGGAGCGCGCCGATGGCCATCCAGACCTGCATGGGCGCGTCGATGATGTGCAGCTTCGGCCTGGCACCGAGCACGTTGGTGCCGACGCCCAAGCCCGTGATGACGAGCAACCTGATCGCGGCCAACATCATGGACTTCGCGCCGATGGTCAACATCCCGCCGTTCGGCATGTGCATGTGCCCGGGCAACCCGATGTTCGTCGCTGCCACCGCCGCTGCACTGGGCACGCCGACGCCGGTGCCCTGCATTCCGGTGACGGTCGCGCCGTGGATCACGGGCGCGCCCACCGTGCTGCTCGCGAACGCACCAGCGCTGAACAACACCTCGACGCTGATGTGCACTTGGGGTGGCGTGATCACCTTCGTCAACCCGGGGCAGATGACGCACATGATCCCGTGAACCGATCGCACGCGCTGATGACAATCCAACAGGCGCCGTGTATCGTCGGCGGCGCCGTGCCGCGGAACCCTCTTGCACGAATCAACCCCGAGCGCCCATGACCTGGCACAACAAGGTGATGTGGACCGAAGGCATGTTCCTTCAGCCACAGCATTTCCAACAGCAAGACCGGTTCATCACGCGCCACATCGATGCGCGCATCGCCGCCTCCGAGGCCCACCCGCGCGGCTTCATCACGCTCTCGCTCGACGAGCCCGCGCTAATGCAAGGCAAGTTCGCACTCGCCAGCGCCAGCGGCGTGCTGCCTGATGGGTTGCCGTTCGCGATCCCCGGTGTCGATGCCGCGCCCGCCGCGCTCGACGTGCCCGCCGACGCACGCAACGAGCTGGTCGTGCTGGCCGTGGCGATGGCGCGGCCGGGCGTGCCCGAGAGCGACGCCGAGGACGCCAGCGGCGCGATGCCGCCGCGCTACCGCGCGCTCGAGGTCGAGGTTGCCGACAGCCACGCGCAGAGCCTGCGCGAGGCGCCGCTGCAGATCGGCCGATTGAACCTGCGCCTGATGCTGGCGCGCGACGCGAACGAGGGCTACACGCAGCTCGGCGTCGCCCGCATCACCGAGAAACGCGCCGACGGCCGCGTCGTGCTCGACCTGCAGTACATCCCGCCGACCCTGCACGCCAGCGCGCAACCGCTGCTCGACGGCTACCTGCGCGAAGTGCTGGGGCTGCTGCGGCATCGCGCCGGCGCGCTCGCGGCGCTGATCGCGCAACCGGGCCGCTCGGGTGTCGGCGAGATCGCCGACTTCCTGCTGCTGCAGACACTGAACCGCTTCGAGCCGCAGTTCGCGCACATCGCGGCGCTCGGCCTGCTGCACCCGGAGCGGCTTTACGCGCTGTGCCTGGCGCTTGCCGGCGAGCTCTCGACCTTCCGCGAGGCGCGCCGCCCGCCAGCGTACCCGCCCTACGTGCACGACGACCTCGCGCTCTGCTTCGCCGCGGTGATGGCCGACCTGCGCCAATCGCTGTCGCTGGTGCTCGACCAGAACGCGCTGCAGATCGAGCTGCAGGACCGCAAGCACGGCGTGCGCGTCGCGCTGATCCCGGATGTCGAGCTGCAACGCAAGGCCAGCTTCGTGCTCGCGGTCAACGCGCAAATGCCGAGCGAGGCGCTGCGCATGCGCTTCCCGAACCAGGTCAAGATCGGCTCCGTCGATCGCATCAAGGACCTGGTCAACCTCGCGCTGCCCGGGGTGCCACTGCGCGCGCTGCCGGTCGCACCGCGCCAGATCCAGTACCACGCCGGCTTCAGCTACTTCGAGCTCGAGACGCGCGGCAGCGAGTTGTGGAAGCAGCTCGAAACCTCGCGCAGCATGGCGATGCACATCGCGGGTGATTTTCCGGGGCTTGAACTCGAGTTCTGGGCCATCAGGCAATGACCGACAAGGACCCGTTCTCGGCGTTCGAGAGCGACCGCACGGTCATCAAGCCGAGTGCGGGCCGCGGGCCGCGGGCGGATGCCGCAGCGCCGGCGCAAGCCGCTGCACCGGCCGCGGTGCTCGCCGAGCTGCCCGGCGCAGCCGGGCTGAACCCGCTGCTGCAGGCCGCCGCGCCGCTGCTCGCCGCCGGGCCGGCATTGCGCGCGATGCCGACGCACCCGAACTCAGCTGCGCTGCGCGATTCGCTCGTTGCCTCGGTGCGCCAGTTCGAGTCCACCGCGCGCGCGCAAGGGCTGCCGAACGACCAGGTCGTGGCCGGCCGCTACATCCTGTGCAGCTTCGTCGACGAGTGCGCGTCGAGCACGCCGTGGGGCGGCGGCGGCATGTGGGGCGCGCACAGCCTGCTGGTGCAGTTCCAGAACGAATCCTGGGGCGGCGAGAAGGTGTTTCAGCTGCTGACGCGCCTGATCGAGGAGCCCGTCAAGCAGCGCAACCTGCTGGAGCTGCTGCACACCGTGCTGGCGCTCGGCTTCGAGGGCCGCTATCGGGTGCTCGACGGCGGCCGCGGCCAGCTCGATGCGGTGCGCGAGAGGCTCGCGCTGGCACTGCGCCAGAACGCGCCGGCAGTCGAACGCGAGTTGTCGCCGCAATGGCAGGGCATCGCGCGGGTGCCGACGCGGCTCGTCGATGGCATCCCACTGTGGGTGATCGTCAGCATCGTCGGCGCGTTGCTGTGCGCGGCCTTCGTCGCGCTGCGCCTCGGCCTGCACAGCGACACCTCGCCGCTGTTCAACGCGCTGCAGTCGCTCGATGTGAAGCCGCCCGCGGTCCCCGTGGCGGCGGCGCCGCCACCGCCGCCGGCGGCTGCACCGCGCTTGTCGGGCTTCCTCGCGCCCGAGGTCGCGGCGGGGCTGGTGCAGGTGCGCGATCTGGCGGATCGCTCGATCGTCACGATCGCCGGCGACGGATTTTTCGAGCCCGGCAGCGCCGAGGTCGCGGCGCGCGTGCGGCCGCTGATGGGCCGCATCGCGGAGGCGCTCAACGGCGTGCCGGGCGCAGTGCTGGTGGCCGGCCACACCGACAGCCAGCCGATCCGCTCGCTGCGCTACCCGTCGAACTGGCACCTCTCGCAAGAGCGCGCCGATGCGGTGAAGACGCTGCTGGCCGGCACCGTGGACGTGAAGCGCATCCGCGCCGAAGGCCGTGCCGACAGCCAGCCGGTGGACGACAACGCGACGCCGACCGGCCGCGCCCGCAACCGCCGCGTCGAGATCACGTTGACGGTGGCGCGCTCTCCATGATGCGCCGCCTGTTCCATCCGTTTGTGATCGGCACGTTGGCCGTGCTGCTGCTCAGCGCGATCATCTGGTATCTGGCGCCGCTGCTGCAGATCGGCGAGACGCATCCCTTCGACCGCGTCGGCCTGCTCGCCTCGATCATCGCGCTGCTGTGGCTGATCTGGATCGCGCGCATCGTCTACGTCGCGTGGCAGCGCAAGCGCACCAACGCGCGCCTGATCAAGGGTCTCGCCGCGGGGCCGTCGGCGAGCGACCGTGAGGCGCAGGTGCTGGCGCAGCGCTTCAACGAGGCGATGGTCAAGCTGCGCAGCAGCACCAAGCGCTCATGGCTGCAGCCCGGCGCCTACCTGTATGAACTGCCGTGGTACGTCTTCATCGGCGCACCGGGTTCGGGCAAGACGACGGCGCTGCTGAACGCCGGGCTGCAGTTCCTGCTCACCGACACGGCCTCGCAAGGCGCGGTGCGTGGCGTCGGCGGTACGCGCAATTGCGACTGGTGGTTCACCCGCGACGCGGTGCTGATCGACACCGCGGGCCGCTACACCACGCAGGAGTCGGATGCCAATGTCGACGCCAGCGCGTGGGGCAACTTCCTCGCGCTGCTGAAGAAGACGCGGCCGCGCCAGCCGATCAACGGTGTGCTGCTGACCATCAATGTGCAGGACCTGCTGCAGCAGGGCCCGCACGAGCGCGCCGACCACGCGGCCCGGCTGCGTGCGCGGCTCGCCGAACTCGAGGAACGGCTCGGCGTGCGCGCACCAGTCTACGTGCTCGTCACGAAGGCCGATCTGATCGGCGGCTTCTTTGAGACCTTCGGCGAGATGCCGAAGGAAGAGCGGGACCAGGTCTGGGGCTTCACGTCGCCGCTCGCGGCAGCCGCCGCGGCCGATCCGCTGCCCGAGTTCGACCACGGCTATCAGGGCCTCGAACTGCGCCTCGGCGCGATGCTCAACGATCGGCTCGCGGCCGAGCGCGATCCTCTGAAACGCGCGGCGCAGTTCGGCTTCATGCAGGAGTTCGCCGCGCTGCGCGCGCCGCTGCGTGACTTTCTGAAGCAGGTGTTCGCGGGCGGCAGCGCGGCGCAGGCCGGCCCGCTGGTGCGCGGCGTCTACTTCACCAGCGGCACCCAGGAAGGCACGCCGATCGACCGCGT
>JBDUAG010000153.1:0-7775 GCA_040004785.1 Burkholderiales bacterium
GCATGATCGGCTCGGCGCTGGTCGGCACCTTCCTCGGCATCCTGCTGGCCTACGGTTTTGTCGAGCCGCTCGGCGGCCTGCTGGAGCAGAAGGTCGAAGACGGCTCGAAGGAGCTGCAGTGCATCAAGACCACGCTGCTCGCCAGCATGCAGGGCTACGCGCCGCAGGTCGCGGTCGAGTTCGGCCGCAAGGTCCTGTACTCCGGTGACCGCCCTACATTCGCCGAGCTCGAAGGCCACGTCAAGGGCAAGAAGTAATCATGTCAGGCGACTCGAAGAAGCTCCAACCGATCATCATCAAGAAGATCAAGAAGAGTGGCCACGGTCACCACGGGGGCGCCTGGAAGATCGCCTATGCCGACTTCGTGACCGCGATGATGGCGTTCTTCCTGCTGATGTGGCTGCTCGGCTCCACCACCGACGGCGACAAGAAGGGCATCGCGGACTACTTCGGATCGCCGTTGAAGGTTGCCATGGCGGGCGGCAGCGGCGCGGGCGATGCGTCGAGCGTCGTGAAGGGCGGCGGCACCGACCTCACGCGCGCCAACGGCCAGGTCAAGAATGGCGACGTCGCGTCGCAGCGTCGGACGTTGCAGCTGAAGGCGCTGAAGGCGGAGCAGCGTCGTGCCGAAGCCGCACGACTCGAAGCGCTGAAGGAGAAGGTCGAGAATGTGCTCGCCTCGAACCCGAAGCTCGCAGCCTTGCGCTCGCAGATTCGCCTCGAGATGACGCGTGACGGCCTGCGCATCCAGATCGTCGACGAACAGAACCGCGCGATGTTCGACAGCGGCAGTGCCATCGTCAAACCCTACATGCGCGAACTGTTGCGCGAGATCGGCTCCGTGCTCGCTGAAGTGCCGAACCGCCTGACGCTCGAAGGCCACACCGATGCCCAGCCTTTCGGCGCCGGCGAGCGCGGCTACAGCAACTGGGAGCTGTCGAGCGACCGTGCCAACGCTTCGCGCCGCGAGCTCGGCCACGGCGGCCTGCCCGAGGACCGCGTGCTGCTGGTGCAGGGCCTGGCGTCGAGCGTCCTGTTCGACCCGACCGATCCGATGAACCCGGTGAACCGGCGCATCAGCATCCTGGTGATGAACCGCGACGCCGAAGATCGGATGCTGCGCGTCACGTCCGACGAGGAGGAAGTCGCCGAACCCGCCGCGGCGGCCTCAATTCCTTCGACCGCCAACCGATAAAGACCTGTTGCCGGCACCATGCCGGACTGACTTGCGAGGAGCCCATGAGCAACCCCACCGACCTGAAATTCCTGATCGTCGACGACTTCTCGACGATGCGCCGCATCGTGCGCGGCCTGCTCAAGGAGATCGGCTACAACAACGCCGAGGAAGCCGAAGACGGCTCGGTCGCGCTGAGCATGCTGAAGAACGGCAAGTACGATTTCGTCGTCAGCGACATCAACATGCCGGTGATGAACGGCTTCGAGCTGCTCTCCGCCGTGAAGAGCGACGACAGCCTCAAGCACCTGCCGGTGCTGATGGTGACGGCCGAAGCGCGCAAGGAAGACATCGTGCGCGCGGCCAAGGACGGCGCGGCCGGCTACATCGTCAAGCCCTTCACCAAGGCGACCTTGGAAGAGAAGGTGCAGAAGATCATGCAAAAGCTCAGCGCCACGGCCTGAATTCCGGAGCCCCGAACATGAAGATGGACAGCAGCGACACACTGGTGCCGCAAATTCCGAACACGCCCGCGGGCGCTTCGCCCGAGGTCTTCCAGCAACTCGGCCTGATCACGCGCCAGCTGCACGACACCCTCAGCCAGCTCGGCGTGATGCCGCGTCTGCAGGAGGCGGCCAACGGGCTGCCCGACGCGCGCAGCCGCCTGACCTACATCGCCCAGAAGACCGGCGAGGCCGCGAACAAGGTGCTCAACTCGGTCGACATGGCGAAGGCCGAGCACCACGGCATCAGCGAGCAGACGCGGGCGATCGCCAAGGCGATCGTCGCCGACCCGGTCAAGGCGGTCGCGACGGGTGCGGTGCTGAACTTCGTCAACGACGTCGAGGCCGCGACCGCGCGCATCGACGCGCACCTGACCGACATCATGATGGCGCAGGACTTTCACGACCTGACCGGCCAGGTCGTCGCCAAGGTCGTCTCGCTCGCGAGCGACCTCGAAGACAGCCTCGTGAAACTGCTGGTGCAGGCCGCGCCGGCGGATCAGGCCGCCAAGCTGATGGCGCACATCGCGCCGCCCGAGCAGGCCGAAACCACCGCGTCGCTCAACGGGCCGGTCGTCGACCCCGAAGGCCGCACCGACGTGGTCGCCAACCAGGGCGAAGTGGACGACCTGCTGGCGAGCCTGGGGTTCTAGCGCCTCGAACTATTTGGGCAGCAGCACCTTGTCCACGACGTGGATCACGCCGTTGGACTGAATCACGTCGGCGATCGTCACGTTGGCCGTGCCGCCGCTCTCGTCGATCACGCTGACGCCGGTGGCGGTGGCCATCGCGGTCAGCGTGCCGCCCGAGACGGTCTTCAGGTTGGCCTTGCCGCCGCCGTCCATCACCGCCTTCTTCAGCATCGCGGCGTCCATCTTGCCGGCCACGACGTGGTACGTCAGCACCTTGGTCAACGCCGGCTTGTTCTCGGGCTTGAGCAGCGTGTCCACGGTGCCGGCGGGCAGCGCGGCGAAGGCGGCATTGGTCGGTGCGAACACGGTGAATGGCCCCGGGCCCTTGAGTGTTTCGACGAGCCCGGCGGCCTTGACCGCGGCCACCAGCGTGGTGTGGTCCTTCGAGTTGACGGCGTTGTCGATGATGTCCTTGGAGGCATACATCGGCGCGCCACCGACCGTGACTTGGGCAAGGGCCGAACCGGCCGAGAGTGCGGCGGCCGACATCACGGCGGCCACGACGAGGGTCGAGAGCTTGAACGATTTCATGGGTGTGTTCCTGTGGGGTTGCTGAGAGTGACGCCGCTTCTGGCTGCGTGAGACCGGTACGCGGCCTCGACGCGATCGGATGCAGGCTCGTGACGCGCCGCGAAACTGACCCGGATTCACCCTTCTGATCCCTCGCAGCTCCTCGGCCCGCGCCGGAACAATGAGCGGGCGCCACCACACGGCGCTCCCACATGGCCGAGCAAAGTTCCCAGGATCGCAACCTACCTGCCTCGCAACGCAAGCTGACGAAGGCGCGCGAGGAAGGCCAGGTCGCGCGCTCGCGCGACTTCGGCCACTTCGCCGCGATCGCCGCCTGCGGCGCGCTGCTCGCCGCGTTCTCGCCGCTGGCCGCGGACTGGCTCCAGCAGATGCTGATGACCGGCCTCCGCTTCGACAGCAGTGCGGTGCAGAACCCCGGGCTGATGGGCCAGCGCCTCGGTGAGCTGGCGATCCGCCTGATGTTGGTCATCGTGCCGTTCGGCCTGGCGATGATGGCGGTGGCACTGGGCGGCAGCATCGCGATCGGCGGCTGGAACTGGACGCTCCAGCCGCTGGTGCCGAAATTCGGCAAGCTGAACCCGATCACCGGCGTCAAGGGCATCGTCTCGAAGGACAAGCTGATCGATGCGCTGAAGGGCAGCGCACTCGCATTGATCCTCGGCACGATCGGCGCCCTGTTCCTGAAGGCGCATGTCGAGGAGTTCACCGCGGCGATGGCGATGCCGCTGCCGGCCGCGATCCGCACGCTCTCGGGCGCGATGCTCGGGGGGCTGACCTTGCTGCTGCTCGCGCTCGGCGTGTTCGCGATGATCGACGTGCCGCTGCAGCGCTTCCAGCATGCGCAGCGCCTGAAGATGAGCCACCAGGAAATCAAGCAGGAGCACAAGGAGCTCGAGGGCAACCAGGAGATCAAGGCCAAGGTGCGCGCCCGCATGCGCGAGATGACCAAGCGCCGCATGCTGGCCGCGGTGCCCAAGGCCGATCTGGTGGTGATGAACCCGACCCACTATGCCGTGGCGCTCAAGTACGACGACAAGAAGATGGGCGCGCCGCGCGTCGTCGCGAAGGGCGCCGACCTGCTGGCGATGACGATCCGCGATCTCGCCAAAGACTCCAAGGTGCCGGTGCTGCAGGCGCCGGTGCTCGCGCGCGCGCTGTACGCCCACGCCGAACTCGACCGCGAGATCCCGGCCGCGCTGTTCGCGGCCGTGGCCCAGGTGCTCGCCTACGTCTACCAGCTGCGCGCGGCGCTCGCTGGGCAGGTGGCGATGCCGAACGCGCTGCCGGAGCTGAACGTGCCGGCCGATCTGGACCCGCACAACAAGCCGGTGCCGGACATGGACGTCTTCGACTGATCGGTGACGAGTCCCTATTCCTCGACGTCGAGCCCGGCCGCCCAGAGGCCGGCGGCCGCCGTGAAGATCGATGAACGGGCCAGCGTGCCCCCGTCTTGCGCCAGGCGCACCCATGCCAGGGTGTCGTGGTGACTGCCGGGCAGCAAGTCGCGCGATCGTTCGGTCACCAGCCACGCATGCAATCTGGTGTATTGCCCAGGATGTTGCTGCTGTGCCCAGGCGAGGCCGACCAGGTCGCCGTATCCCTCCTCGCGGCGGGCCGCCTTCATGTTCACGTAGGCGCTGCGCAGGTCGGGGCTCAGCTCTTCCGGCACCGTGGCGTTGAAGCCGGCGGGCAGTCCGTACCAGGCGCCGTCGAGGTAGCGCCGGCAATGGCCCAGCTCATGCGCAGCCATGAGTTCGAGCGTCGCGTCGAGCAAGTCCGGCTCGATGCGGTCGAGCGTGGCCTGTGCCTCCGCGTTGCCTCGCATCGAGAGCACGAGCTTGCAACGGCCATCCGCAAAGGCCAATGCGAGGGGCGCGGCGCCGGGGCTGGCCTGCGGCTGCACGACGACGTCCAGCGGCAGGTTCTCTCTCTTGGCGAAGGCAATGACCGGCCAGGCGCCGCGCAGCCAGCGCATTTCGGTCGAGGTCAGGTCGGCCGCGAGACATGCCGGCAAAACCAGCAGCGCGGCCGCGAACGCAGAGATGGATTTCCACACGAGAAGACTCCTGTTGGAGACGTCTTCGTCGTATTGCTAGCAAGACTTGAGCCGTTCCGCGTGGCGTGAACTGCATCTACCCCGCGGCGCTCTTGCGCTTGCGCGGCCCTTCGGGCGCGAGCGCGTCGCGCAGCCGGTCGCGCGTGTTGCCGGTGTTCGCGAGTGTTTCGTCGAGGCGCGCGGCCAGCGTGTCGATGTGCTCGCGCATCAGTTGTTCGGCGCGCGGCATGTCGCCCGCGGCGAGCGCCCCGACGATCGCGGCGTGGTCGTCGTTCGAGACCTGCGCCTGTGTCGTCGACTGATACAGCGCCGAGACCAGCGTGGTGCGCGCCGAGAGGTCCACGATCATGCCGGTCAGCAAGCGGTTGCCCAGGCATTCGGCGAGGCAGACGTGGAAGTCGGCGAGCATCACGCTGCGCGTGCCGGCATCGCACGAGGCGATTGCCTTGCGCTCTTCGGCGACGTGCTGCCGCAGCTTCCTGATCACGCTTTGCAGCGGCTGACCGGCGTCGCGCAGCATGCCGGGCTCGATCACGCGGCGCGCGGCGTAGGTCTCGCGCGCCTCGTCGAACGAGGGCTCGACCACGTACCAGCCGAGTCGCGGTCGCACCTCGATGAAGCCGCGCGCCTGCAGCTTGATCAGCGCCTCGCGCACCAGCGTGCGGCTGACGCCGAACAGGTCGGCCATCTCCTGCTCGCCAAGGCGTTCGCCGGGGCGCAGCTTGCGCGTCAGGATCGACTGGACGACGCGTTCGGCGATCGTGGCCGGTGAGATCATCGGGCGTGTGCGGGCACTGCCGTTGCGCGCGGCCGGATCAGCGCGAGTACCCAGTAGACGCCGCCGCCGATCGCGACGCCGAAGAACCAGCCGTAGGTGTTCCACCACGGCGGCAGCAGGCTCGTGAAGTTGGGCAGGATCGTCGAGAAGATCGAGCCGATCCCGGCCGCGATCAGCGCGTTGACGTTCCAGCCGCCCTGGTACCGGTACTCGCCATGCTCCTGGTACAGCGCCTGGACGTTCACCTTGCCCTTGGCGATCAGGTAGAAGTCGACCAGGATGATGCCGAGCAGCGGGCCCATCGTCGCGCCGATCGCGTTGACGAAGTGCGCGGCGTTGCCTTCCCAGGGTGCGAACGGGTAGAGCACCAGCGCGATCGCCGCGGCGATGTAGCCGCCCCGCTTGAAGCTGATCGTGCGCGGGAAGACGTTCGAGATGTCGAACGCGGCCGAGACGAAATTGGCAACCACGTTGATGCCCAGCGTCGCCGCCGCGAAGCTGACCGCGGCGATCAGCGCGAGCACCCAGCTGTCGAACTTGGCCGAGATCTGCTCCGGGTGCAGCAGCACCTCGCCGTAGACCTTGAAGGCCGCGATCGTGGTGACGCCGGCGACCAGCGAGAACGCGATCAGGTTGACCGGCAGGCCCCACAGGTTGCCGGTCTTCACCGCCTGCTTGTTCTTCGCGTAGCGCGAGAAGTCGCAGAAGTTCAGGTAAAGCGCCGCGAAATAGGTGACCCAGGTGGCGCCGACCGCCATCAGCGCCCAGAACGAGCCGGGCTGGCCGCTGACACCGGCGTCCTTCGTCTTCTCGAGCAGCACGTCCATCGGGATGCCGTGGTCGAAGGAGAAGCCGCCCGCCTTCACGCACAGACCGATCGCCAGCACCAGCATCGCGACCCAGACGGCCGGGCCGGCCCAGTCCTGGAACTTGCGCACCGTTTCCATGCCGCGCTGGATGATCAGCAGCTGCAGCGCCCAGATGATCACGTAGCAGATCACCTCGAGCCCCGAGTGGCCGAGGACGTGCGTGCTCTTGTGGAACGCCATGACGCTGTCGCTGCGGATCAGCAGCGCGACCATCGCGCCCGAGGCCGCGGCCGTCTGCGCGCCGTACCAGAAGCACGCGACGACTGCGCGCACCATCGCCGCGAGGTTCGCGCCCCAGACGCCGAACGACGCGCGCGCCAGCACCGGGTAGGGCACGCCGGTCTTCTCGCCCGCGTAGCCGATCAGGTTCATCAGCGCGAAGATGATCAGCGAGCCCAGGCCGATCGCGATGATGAAGTTCAGGAAGCTGCCGCACAGCAGGAACAGGCTGGCTGCGAGGTAGTAGCCCCACAGGCTGTGCACGTCGGATGTCCAGACGTTGAAGATGCTGAACGCGCCCCAGTTGCGTTCCTTGGCGGGGGCGAGGTCTTCGTTGTAAAGGCCGGGCGAGGGGTTGTGGATCTCCATGGCGTCGTCTCCTGGGTTGTGATCAGCATTCGGGGCCTCTGAAGGGCAAGCTGATATACAAGACTGTACGCAACGGGATCCGCCCGCCGGAGCGGGGAAACCCGCAGCGCCGAGCCCGGCCGCGGCCGCGAACTGGCGGCGCTTCACCCCGCTTATCCGGCTCAAGTTTCGGCCCCGTCCCGGAACAATGAACGGATGGATACGAAGACGCCCCGATGAACCCGATGCTCGCGCAGTTTCAAGCCTGGCTCGGGCCGAACGCCAAGGCGATCCGCTCGATGGCCGCGCCGCTCGTGATCGTGATGATCCTGGCGATGATGGTGCTGCCGCTGCCGGCGTTCGCACTCGATCTGCTGTTCACCTTCAACATCGCGATGGCGCTGATGGTGATGATGGTCGCGGCCTACATGGTCAAGCCGCTGGATTTCGCGGCGTTCCCGTCGGTGATCCTGCTGACGACGCTGCTGCGGCTCTCGCTGAACGTCGCCTCGACCCGCGTCGTGCTGCTCGAAGGCCACACCGGCGCGGGCGCGGCGGGCAAGGTGATCGAGTCGTTCGGCCACTTCCTGATCGGCGGCAACTTC
>JBDUAG010000154.1:0-7769 GCA_040004785.1 Burkholderiales bacterium
CCGAGCGCGCCCGGGTTCATCTGCTCGAAGCCGAGCGCGAGCACGCAATCGGCCGCGCCGCTGGCGATGGCCTGGCGCGCTAGGAAGAGGGCGGTCGAGCCGGTCGAGCAGTTGTTGTTGACGTTGACGATCGGGATGCCGCTCATGCCCAGCCCGTAGACCGCCTTCTGTCCGCTGGTCGAGTCGCCGTAGACGTAGCCGATGTAAGCCTGCTGGATCTTGTCGTAGCTCACGCCCGCGTCGGCCAGCGCCTGACGGCCGGCGGTTTGCGCCATCAGCGGGTACGGATCGTTCGCGCCAGGCTTGACGAAGGGGATCATGCCGACGCCGGCGACGAACACCCGGCCGCTCATGTCGCACTTCCGATCTTCTTCAGCAACTCGGCGCGCACGTCCTTCTTCATCACCTTGCCGACCTTCGATCGCGGCAAGTCGTCCCAGATTTCGATCTGCTTGGGCGTCTTGACGCTGCCGATGCGCGCCTTCACGAACGCCATCAGTTCCGCCGGGTCGAGTTGCCGCCCCTGGTGGAGCTGCAGCACGGCGACGACGCGCTCGCCCCATTTGTCGTCGGGCAGGCCGACGACGGCGCTGTCCTGCACGTCGGGGTGCTGCATCAGCGCCTGCTCGACCTCGACCGAGTAGACGTTGAAGCCACCGGTGATGATCATGTCCTTGGCGCGGTCGACGATGTAGAGAAAGCCGTCGGCGTCCAGAAAGCCGATGTCGCCGGTGTGGTGCCAGCCGAAGCGCGAGGCCTCGGCCGTGGCCGCGGGGTCCTTGTAGTAGCCCGACATCACCAGCGAGGAGCGGATCACGATCTCGCCCGTCTCGCCGGTGGCGAGCAGCGCGCCGTCCGCGTTCATCGTCGCGACCTGCACCAGCGGCCCGGGCCGGCCGGCGGAGGCGAGCCGCTGGCGCGCCACCGACCCGTCGGCGTTGAAGTGATCGCGCGGCGCCATCATCGAGATCATCATCGGCGCCTCGGTCTGGCCGAACAGCTGCGCCATCACCGGACCGATCTTCGTCAGCGATTCTTCAAGCCGCGCCGCGGCGATCGGCGCCGCGCCGTACCAGAAGCACTGCAGCGAACTGCGGTCGGTGCTCGCCAGCTTCTCGTGCTGCAGCAGCATGTAGATCAGCGTCGGCGGAAGGAAGGTGTGGGTGACGCGGTGGCGCTCGATCAGCGCGAGAAAGTCCGTCAGGTCGGGTTTGGGCATGATCACCACGCGCCCGCCCAGCGCCATCACCGGCAGGCACAGCACGCCCGCGGCGTGCGTCAGCGGTGCGAGCGCCAGATACGACGGCCGGCCGTCGAACGGGTAGCCCATCAATGTCAGCGCCGACATGGTTTCGAGATTGCGCCCCGACAGCATCACGCCCTTGGGCCGGCCGGTGGTGCCGCCGGTGCCGGCGATCATCGCGACGTCATCGATCGGCGTCACCGCCAGCGGCGCATCGCTGACGCCTTCCAGCCAATGCGCCATCGAGGGCGCGAACGGCCGGTCCTGGTCGAGGCAGACCAGCGCCTTCACCTTCGGCAGCTCGGCGCGCATCTGCTCGACCATCGGGGCGTAGTTGCTGTGGAAGATCAGGCAGGCGCAGTCGAACGCGTCGAGCACGAAGCGGTTCTCGCTCGTCTCGTTGCGCGGGTTGACCGGGCACCACACGGCGCCCGCGCGCGAGATGCCGAACACGCACGCAAAAGCGTGTGCGTCGTTGCTCGCGAGCACCGCGACCTTGTCGCCGGGCCGGATGCCGGCGCGCTGCAGGCCGCGGCCGACGCGGTGGCTGATGCGCTGCACCTCGGCGTAGCTGAGATCCACATCGGCCATCGTCAGGCAGGGTGACGCGGCGCCCAGCTGGGCGCCTTTGTCGAGGTAATCGATCAGGCGCATCGAGGCGTCACTTGTGCACGGTCAGGACCGGTGCCTGCACCAGGCCGAAGCTGCGCAGCGCACCGAGCAACTCGTGGTGGCCGAAGGCCTGGCAACCCGACGCGAACCCGACCCGCTTGGGCGCCTGCTGCAGCAGCGCGGCTGCGGCAAACGCCTGCAGCAGGCCGGTCTGCTTGTAGTTGCAGTTGCCGAAGATGACGCAGTGCGCGCGGGCGAGCGGCCCCGAGGCATGCACCGAATCGACCGACTTGTTGATGCGCGGGTTCTCGCGCGGCGGCATGCTGTTCATCACGCTCGAGGCCGTCTGCACCAGGGCGGCGTAGCGATCCTTCTCGTTCATGCCTTCGGTGGCTTTCAGCGCGGCCGCAACGATCTGCGGCACACCCAGCATCAGCGGCTTGTTGAACACGCCGCCCAGCACCTTGACGGTGGCCACGCGCGGATCCTTCTTGAACCACACCGGATGCGAGGTGCCGCCCCAGGGCAGGGCCAGCGCCGCCTCGTGCTGGCCCGGGATCGATAGGCTCTGCAGGCCGGCGTCCGGCTGCCATTCCACATACTGGTTCTGCTCGAGGTAGTAGGCCTTGGCCATCGCGGCGTTGACCAGAATCGTTTGCGTCGACGCGATCGTCGGGCTGCCGCCCCAGAACACCGCGATGTCCAGCGTGTCCAGCCCCGGGGTTTCGAGGCACAACTGCGCCGCGATCTCGCCGGTGGTGTACATCTGCGCCAGGCCGGGCGAGAGCAGCAGGCCGGCCTTCGCGAACTGCGCGCCGAACTCCTGCTCGAGCGTGATCAGCCAATCCTGTTCACCGGTCGTGTCGGTGTAGTGGCACTTCGCCGCGAGGCAGGCCTGAACCACTTCGGGGCCGAACTTCGCGAACGGGCCGACCGTGTTCAGCACGACCGACGCGCCGCTGAACAGCTTCGTGAGTGCGTCCACCGAGTGCGCCACCTCGACGACCTCGTAGCTCGCGGTCTCGATGCCGGCCACGTTCGATTTCATCGCAGCGTGAATCTTCTCCGCGCTGCGGCCAGCGGCGATGAACGGGATGTTGTACTCGCGCAGGTATTCGCACACGAGGCGGCCGGTGTAGCCGGAGGCGCCATAGACGACGACGGGTTTCTTGCTCATGGTGGGTCTCGGTTCGTTGGAGGAGTTCACATGCCCATACCGCCGTCCACCGGCAGCCCGGCGCCGGTGATGAAGCGCGCGGCGTCGGAGCACAGGAAGACGACTGCGTCCGACATCTCGCTCACATCACCGAGCCGGCCCAGCGGCGTCTGCCCGATCACGTCGCCCACCGCCGCCTCGACGCTCGACGCCAGGCCGGCGGTGACGATGTCGTTGGCCAGCTTCATGCCCATGTCGGTCGGTACCAGGCCAGGGTAGACGCAGTTGACGCGCACGCCGTAGCCGAGCTTGCCGGCTTCCATCGCGGCGACGCGGGTCGCCCGATCCACCGCCGACTTGCTCGCCGAGTAGCCGGCGATCGCCGGGAAGGCAATGGTGGCCGCCACCGACGAGATGTTGACGACTGCGCCGCCCTTGCCGGCGGGGCCGGTCGGCCGCATCGCGCGGAAGGCGTGCTTCATGCCGAGCGCGGTGCCGACCACGTTGACGTCGAACATGCGGCGCAGGTCGTCGGCGTCGATGTCGACCACCAACGAGGTGATCTCGATGCCGGCGTTGTTGACGAGGATGTCGAAGCCGCCGAGCTCTTTGACGGTGGCCGAGACGGCGCTGGCCCAGTCGTCGTCCTTGGTGACGTCGAGCGGAACGAAGCCGGCCTTCGCGCCGGTCGCGGCGATTTTCTGGGCGGTCTCGCGGCCGAGCTCGGTGAGCACGTCACCGATCATCACCGAGGCGCCCGCGGCGGCCAGCGCCTGGGCAATACCGGCACCAATGCCGCGTGCGGCACCGGTGACCAAGGCCTTGCGGCCGGTCAGGTCGAACTTCGTCATGGCTTGTCTCCGTCGTGGTTCAGGGATGTTGTTTGACAAGTGTCAAGATTTCTTTGGGCAAGTGTCAAGGCGGTGTTTTCACGGGGTTCGGTCACGGCTGCGGGCCGTGCCGGCGCCAGGGGCTCGTGCTATCTTCGTCAGCGTTGAGCACACCACCGCCATGGACAGCATTCCGAGAACACGGATCGACAAATTCGCCGAACGGCGCGCCGAGCTGGGCGAGGCCGCGCTGCAGACGCTGGCCGAGCTCGGCTATGCGCGCACCAGCCTGCGCGAGATCGCGCAGAACTCCGAGTTCTCGCATGGTGTGCTGCACTACTACTTCAGCGACAAGCTCGACCTGATCCTGTGCAGCGTGCGGCAGTACAAGGCCCGCTGTGTGACGCGCTACGACCAGGTCACCGCCGAGGCGACATCGTTCGACGATCTCGTGGATGGTTTCACCGCGAGCCTGGGCGAGACCGTGCGCAGCGAGGCACCGATGCACCGTCTCTGGTACGACCTGCGGGCGCAGTCGCTGTTCGAGGAGGCGTTCCGTGCCGACGTGGCCGAGCTCGACAAGAGCCTCGAGAACATGATCTGGCGTGTGATGTCGCGCCTCGCCGAGCTGACGGGCCAGCCGCTGCAGGTGCAGCCCGCCGTGATCTACGCGATGCTCGACGGCCTGTTCCAGCAGTGTTTGCTGAAGCACCTCTCGGGCGATGCCGGCGCGGTGCCCACGATGCAGGATCAGGTGCGCTGGACGGTGACGCAGATTGTCGGCGTGCCGCAGCGCGAGGCGAAGACCATCAAGCCGGTGCGCAGGCGCCAGCCGGCGCGCGCGCTGCCGGCCTGAGCGTTCGCGCTCGGCTCAGAAGGTCGCGACCTCGGTCGATTCGGCGTGTTCGACGGATGCGTGCCCGAGCGCGTCGGCCGCTTCTGGAACCGTCGGTGCGCCGTCCGGCACCAGACCGCCCGATGCGATGAAGTTCGAGACCCCCGGCTCGGCAGACACGGATGCCGGTGGCGGGATCTTCCCGGGGGGCTCGGGCGCCTGAACCATCGCGTACCCGACCACCGCAATCACGGCAACGATCGCCGTGATCAATCGCAGAACCGTTGCCGTTGACCCACTCATGATGTGCTCCCTGCGTTCACCGACTTCAGCGTCGTGCATGTCGCAACAGTAGGCGGGAAACGGAGGTTCCGACATCCCCAGAACGGTTGAGATCGCGACCCGCGTCAGGCGCCGACGCCGAGGATCACGCTGGACGCTTTGAAGATCGCCGTGGCCGCGCTGCCAGGCGCCAGGCCCATCGTCGTGGCGCTGTGGTTCGTGATGATCGCCGCCACCGAGCCACCACCGGGCAATTCGAGGGCCACATCGGTGTTGACCGCGCCAGGGACGATCCGCGTCACGGTTCCCGCCAACTGGTTGCGCGCCGAGAGCCGCACGTCGCCCGCATCGGCCATCAGCATGATCGATGACGCCTTGACCAGCGCAAACGCCTTGGCGCCCTGCTTGAGCCCCAGGTCGTTGCAGCTCTCGTGCGTCACGGTCGCGACGATGCGCAGGCCGCCGATCACCTCGAGCTCGATCTCGTCGTTGACGGCGCCACCACGCACCGCGCACACGGTGCCGGCAAACTGGTTTCGGGCGCTGGTCTTCATGGCGATGCTCTCCATCAACGAGTAGTCTCGCGTCAGGCCTTCGGCCTTGCGGTTGAGCCGGTCCACGAAGCGCGCGTGTTCCTGCTCGATCAGCGCGAAATTCCGAACCAGCCTCTCCCCGCGCGGTGTGAGGCGCGTGAAGCCGCCGCCCTTGCCGCCGGCCATGCGCTCCAGCAGCGGTTCGCCCGCGAGATTGCCCATCTCGTCGATGGCGTTCCAGGCGCCTCGGTAGCTGAAGCCGGTGTCTTTCGCGGCCTGCGTGATCGAACCCACCTCGGCGATCCTGGCGAGCAGGGCCACGCGCCGGGCGCCCGCCAGGTTGTGGCCGTCGAGCGCGAGCCACAGATCGGCGCCGATGCTCAGCTGGTGGCGTTGGCCGGCCATGCTTTTCGGGGCGTGAAGTCGGCAGGGCGTTCGTCGATCTGGCCGTCGCGCAAATACAGCGCTTCATCGCCGAACCAGGCCAGGTCGTCGGGGTCGTGCGTGATCATCAGCACCGGGATGTCGATCCGCCTCAGCAGCTCGTCGAGCTCGGCGCGCATGCGCTCGCGCAACGCCGGGTCGAGCGCGGAGAAGGGTTCGTCCAGCAGCAACGCGCGCGGCGAATGCACCAGCGCCCGCGCCAGCGCCGTGCGTTGGCGCTGGCCACCGGAAAGCTCGTCCGGGCGCTGCGCCGCGACCTCCCGCAACTCGAACGCGCGCAGCCAGTGCTCGACCGCGCCGCTGCTGACCGTCGCCGAGGGGTTGCGCAGCCCCTGCTGCAGGCCGAAGCCGATGTTCTGGCGCACGTTCAGCTTCGGGAACAGCGCGTAGTCCTGGAACAGATAGCCGAAGCCGCGGCTGCGCGCCGGGCGGTCGATGCCGGCGCTGCGGTCGAAGAGAACCTCGTCATCGAACGCGATGCGGCCGCTGTCGGGCGTCAGCAGGCCGGCGAGCGTTTGCAAGGTCAGGCTCTTGCCGGCACCGGACGGCCCGAAGATCACGCTGCGCCGAGCGCTCGTCTTGAATCGAACACGCAGCTCGAAGCTGCGGCGCGCGCTGCGCACCGTCTTGAGGATGTCGACGTCAAAGCCCATCGTGGTGCCTCATCGCTGGCGCCCGCCCGGCGCCAGGCGACCCGCCGCGAGCAGCACCGCGATGCAGGTGATCGATGTGATCGCGACGAGGAAGTTGGCGGTGTCGTCCTGACCGGCCTGCACGGCCTCGTACACCGCCACCGACAGCGTCTGGGTGCGGCCCGGGATGCTGCCGGCCACCATCAGGGTCGCGCCGAACTCGCCCAGCGAGCGCGCAAAGACCAGCAACACGCCGGCCAGGATGCCGGGCCACGCCATCGGGATCGTGACGCGGAAGAACACGGCCCATTCGTTCAGGCCGAGCACCCGTGCCGCCTGCTCGAGCTGCGGATCGACCGACTCGAACGCGGTGCGCGCCGACCGCAGCACCAGCGGAAAGGCCACGATCGTCGCGGCGATCACGGCGCCCTGCCAGGTGAAGATCAGGTTGATGCCGAAGGTCTGCTGCAGCCAGTGCCCGAGCCAGCCGCGCTTGCCGATGATCACCAGCAGGTAATAGCCCATCACGGTCGGCGGCAGCACGAGCGGCAAGGTCAGCACCGCATCGACGAACTCGCGGCCGATGAAGCGACGCCGCGCCAGCAGCCATCCGACGGCCACACCGAGCACCAGGTTGATCGCGGTGGCGCAGCCGGCCACCTTCAGCGTCAGCGCCAGCGTGATCCATACGGGCGAGTCCATCCCCGCGTGCTACGGCTTGCCGAACCCGTGGCGCGCGAGCACCGCTTGCGCCGTCGGCGTGAGCAGGAAGGCCAGCCACTTGCGCGCCGCGTCCGGGTTCGGGCTCGGGTTCACCGCGGCGACGGGATACGTGATCGAGGTTTCGGTCGGGATCCTCGCGACGACCTTGACCTTGTCTTTCATGATCGCGGCGTCGGTCGCGTAGACGAACCCGGCCTCGACCTCGCCGCGGGCGACGTAGTCGAGTGCCTGCCGCACGCTCTGCGCCAGCACGGCCTTCGGTTCGATCGCCGACCAGAGCCCGGAGGCTTCGAGCGAGCCCTTGGTGTAGCGGCCGACCGGCACACTCGCGGGGTTGCCGATCGCGACGCGCCTGACCTCCGGCTTCTGCAGGTCGGCCGCCACCGTCAGGCCGAGCGCGCTGTCGCTCGGCACGATCATCACGAGCGAGTTGCTGACGAAGTTGCGGCGCGTGCCGGCGACCAGCACCTTCTGCGCAT
>JBDUAG010000155.1:0-7767 GCA_040004785.1 Burkholderiales bacterium
CGCAGATGCAGGAGCAGATGGCCAAGCAGGCCGGCGCGCTGTTCCCCGGCATGCCGGGCTTTATGCCGCCCAAGAAGTGAGTTCGCGAGGATCGGCGAAAATCGCCGGATGACCTCCACCACGCTGAACCCGCCCACCGCCGCGGCGGCCCCGAAGATCGGCTTCGTGTCGCTCGGTTGCCCGAAGGCGCTGACCGACTCCGAACTGATCCTGACGCAACTTCGTGCCGAAGGCTACGAGACCTCGAAGACCTTCGCCGGTGCCGACCTGGTGATCGTCAACACCTGCGGCTTCATCGACGATGCGGTGAAGGAAAGCCTGGACACGATCGGCGAAGCACTGGCCGAGAACGGCAAGGTCATCGTCACCGGCTGCCTCGGTGCGAAGGCGGGCGACGACGGCGGCAACCTCGTGCGCAAGATGCACCCGAGCGTGCTTGCCGTCACCGGCCCGCACGCGACCAACGAGGTGATGGACGCGGTTCACCGGCACAGCCCGAAGCCGCACGACCCGTTCATCGATCTGGTACCTGCCGTCTCTGGCCAAGGGATAGGCGTGAAGCTCACGCCGAGGCACTACGCGTATCTCAAGATCAGCGAAGGCTGCAACCACCGCTGCTCGTTCTGCATCATCCCGAGCATGCGCGGTGATCTCGTCTCGCGACCCGTGGGCGACGTGCTCGGCGAAGCGCAGCGCCTGTTCGAGGCCGGCGTGAAGGAGCTGCTGGTGATCAGCCAGGACACGAGTGCCTATGGCGTCGATGTGAAGTTCCGCACCGGCTTCTGGGACGGCCGGCCGGTCAAGACCCACATGACCGACCTGTGCGAGAAGCTCGCTGAAATTGCCGCCAGCCACGGCGCCTGGGTGCGGCTGCACTACGTCTACCCGTACCCGCACGTCGATCAGATCCTGCCGCTGATGGCCAGTGGCGGCATCCTGCCGTATCTCGACGTGCCGTTCCAGCATTCGCACCCGGATGTGCTGAAGCGCATGAAGCGCCCGGCCAACGGCGAGAAGAACCTGGACCGCTTGCAACGCTGGCGCGAGGCCTGCCCTGAACTGGTGGTGCGCAGCACCTTCATCGCCGGCTTCCCGGGTGAGACCGAGGCCGAGTTCGAGCACCTGCTCGCGTTCATGCGCGAGGCGCGCATCGACCGCGCCGGCTGCTTCGCGTATTCGGCGGTGAACGGCGCGACCGCGAACGACCTGCCTGGCATGTTGCCCATCGAGCTGCGCGAGGAGCGCCGCGCACGCTTCATGGCGGTGGCCGAAGCCGTCTCGGCCGCCAAGCTGCGCGAGCGCGTCGGCGCGACCATGCAGGTGCTGATCGATTCCGCGCCCGCGCTCGGCCGCCGGGGCGGGGTGGGGCGCTCGTATGCCGACGCGCCCGAGATCGACGGCCGCGTGACGCTGCTGCCGCCCGAGAAGGCGTCGAAGACCTTGAAGGTGGGCGAGTTCACGCGCGCGAGGATCGTCGGCACGCAAGGGCACGATCTGGTCGGTCAGCCGATCTGATCCCGACCGGGAGCGCGCGATGTCGCAACGCTTCGATGCCATCGTGATCGGTGCGGGCCAATCCGGCCCGTTCCTCGCGGCGCGCCTCGTGCAGGCCGGGAAGATCGTTGCGCTGATCGAGCGTGAGCACCTCGGCGGTACCTGCGTCAACGACGGTTGCATTCCGACCAAGACGCTGGTCGCGAGCGCGCGCGCTGCGCACGTGGTGCGGCACTCGGCCGAGTTCGGCGTGCATCACGACGGCGGCGTGCACGTCGACATGCGTGCGGTCAAGGCGCGCAAGGACGCGGTCGTGAACCAGTCGGTCGCCGGGCTGACGTCGTGGCTGGGCGGGCTCGCGAACCTGACGCTGATCCGTGGCGAGGCGCGCTTCATCGGGCCGCTGCGCGTCATGGTCGGCGCCGACGAGTTCGAGGCGGCGCAGATCTTCATCAACGTCGGCGGGCGCCCCACCGTGCCCGACTGGCCCGGCATCCAGGACGTGCCCTACCTGACCAACACCTCGATGATGGACGTGGACTTCGTGCCCGCGCGCCTGGCCGTCGTCGGCGGCAGCTACATCGGGCTGGAGTTCGCGCAGATGTACCGGCGCTTCGGCAGCGAGGTCACGGTGATCGAGGCCGCGCCGCGGCTGATCGCGCGCGAGGATGCCGAAGTCTCGGCCGAGGTGCAGGCGATGCTGGAGCGCGAGGGCATCGCGGTGCATGTCGGTGTGAAAGACCTTGCCATGGCGTGCGATGGCGCGGGTGTGCGCATCGGCTTCACGCTGGGCCTCGGCACGCAATCAGTCACCGCAAGTCATTTGCTCCTCGCGGTCGGCCGGCGCCCGAACACCGAGAACCTGGGCCTGGCCGCGGCCGGCGTGGACGTCGATGCGCGCGGCTTCATCGTCGTCGACGACGAGCTGCGCACCAGCGCACCGGGCGTCTGGGCGCTCGGCGACGTGAACGGCCGCGGCGCGTTCACGCACACCTCGTACAACGACTTCGAGATCGTTGCGGCCAATCTGCTCGACGGCGGCGAGCGGCGCGTCTCCGACCGCATCACGACGTATGGCTTGTTCACCGATCCGCCGCTGGGCCGAGTCGGAATGAGCGAAACCGAAGTGCGCGCCAGCGGCCGCGCAGCGCTCGTTGCGACGTTGCCGATGTCACGCATCGGCCGTGCACGCGAGCGCGGCGAGACCGCGGGCTTTATCAAGGTGCTGGTCGACGCGACCACCCAACGCATCCTGGGTGCGGCCCTGCTCGGCATCGAGGCCGACGAGGTCGTTCAGCTGCTGTTGCTCGCGATGGCCGCGGATCTGCCCTACACGCGAATCCAGCAGACGATGTGGATTCACCCAACCGTGACCGAGTTGCTGCCGACCTTGTTCAACGGTCTGAAGCCACTGGCCTGAGCGTTCACCCCCGAAGCCCGAGTACCACGAGAACCCGATGACCGAACGCGACGCGACCAAGCCGGCCCTTGAAACGGCGCTGATCCACCATCCGTACCGGCCGCCGACCCCGTTCGAGGCGCCCCAGCCCGGCGTGTTCAAGGGCTCGACCGTGTACTTCGCTAGCACCGCTGCGATGCGCGCCCGCGACTGGAAGAGCAAGGCCGGCTACACCTACGGCCTGCACGGCACGCCGACCACCTTCACCCTCGAAGCGCGCATCGCCACGCTCGAAGGCGGCGCGCACAGCGTGCTCGTGCCCAGTGGCCTCGCGGCGATCGCGCTCACCGACGTGGCGTTGCTCAAGGGCGGCGACGAGGTGCTGATCCCCGACAACGCCTACGGCCCCGGCAAGGAACTGGCGCGCCAGGAACTCGCGCGCTGGGGCATCGCGCACCGCTTCTACGATCCGCTCGACCCGAACGCACTCGCCGCCATGGTGACGCCTGCCACGCGCCTGGTGTGGATTGAAGCTCCGGGCTCGGTGACGATGGAGTTTCCCGACCTGCCGAACCTGGTGCGCGCGGCGCGCTCGCAGGGCGCACGGGTCGCGCTCGACAACACCTGGGGCGCGGGCATCGCATTCAACGCCTTCGAGCTGGGCGTGGACGTGTCGGTGCATGCGCTCACCAAGTACCCGTCCGGCGGTGGCGATGTGCTGATGGGTGCGGTCACGACGCGCGATCCGGCCCTGCACCTCGCGATGAGCGCCGCCCACATGCGCATGGGCTGGGGCGTGGGCGCCAACGATGCCGAGGCGGTGCTGCGTGCGCTGCCTTCGCTGCCGCTGCGCTACGCGGCGCAAGACCGTGCGGCGCGCACGTTGGCGCGCTGGTGGGCCGGGCGCGCGGAGGTGGCGCAGGTGCTGCATCCGGCGCTCGAGAGCTCACCCGGCCATGCGCACTGGGCCGCCCTGTGCACGCAGGCCGCGGGGCTGTTTTCGGTCGTGTTCGATGCGCGCTACAGCCCGGCGCAGGTCGACGCTTTCGTCGACGCCTTGAAGCTGTTCAAGATCGGCTTCTCGTGGGCCGGGCCGGTGAGCCTCGTCGTGCCCTACGACATCCGATCGATGCGCGCCAAACCGATGTGGTCGGGCACGCTGGTGCGCTTCTCGGTTGGGCTCGAAGCCGCCGATGATCTGATCTCTGACTCGGAGCAAGCGCTGACGGCGCTTTAGGGCGCTCGCGGCCTGAGCCGCATGCGCAGCCCCACCGGCGTCATCGTGAACGCCATCAGCTCGACCGGCTCGCTGCCATCGGGCGTGCCCACCTCGACGATGTCGAAGTGCGCGAGCAGCATGGCGATGGCCATCTTGATCTCAAGCAGCGCCAGGTAGCGCCCCGGGCAGATGCGCGGCCCGGCACCGAAGGGTATCGAGATGCGTTTGGCCGAGCTGGCGACGCCGGTCTGGCCGAGCCAGCGCTCCGGCTCGAATGCCAGCGCATCGGGAAAGTGCTTCTCGCTGATGCTGTCGCTGCGCATCACGCACCACACGCCCATGCCCTTGGGCACGCGAATGCCCTTGATCTCGGTGTCGTGCAGCGCCTCGATGACCTGGAACGGCGCGACCGGCTTGAGCCGCATGGTCTCGTGCGCGCAGGCTTCGACGTAGTCGAGCGACGCGACGATCTCGGGCGTCAACGCGGCCGCATCGGGCGCACGCTCGCGCACCTCCCGCTGCGCGCGCTCCAATGCAGCGGGATGGCGATGCAGCAGGTAGATCATCCACGCGAGGGTGTTGGCGGTGGTGTCTTCGCCGGCGAGCAGCATCGTCAGCACATTGCCGGTGACCTCGCGGTCGCCGACGCCGCTGTCGCCCTGGTCGGCGGCGACGATCATCGCTTCGAGCAGGTTGGGCGGCTGCGCGCGGCGTGCCGGTTCGGCGTCGAGGCGGGCACGCGCCTGCGCGATGAAGTCGGAAATCGCGCGGTTGATTTCGATCACGCTGCGTTCGAGCTGCCGGTCGGCCGGCATGCGCACGATGCGCCACCACGGGATCAGCGAGAACAGCCGCTTGTAGATCGCGGGAAATATCTTGTCGAGATGCTGCTGGATCACCTCGTCGTCCGATTCGAGCGTGTTGATGTCGGCGCCGAAAGCCAGCCCCGAGATCGCATCCACGGTGTAGCGCATCAGCTCGGGCTGAAGCTCGATCACCTGGCCTGCATTCGCCGTCTTCAGCCAGCGTCCGCGCAGGCGCAAGGCAACCTTCAGCAGCGACGGGAAATACGCTTTTACATGCGCCGGGTCGAAACCCGCCATCACCATGCGCCGCTGCAGTCGCCACGCGTCGCCGTTGGCCGCGAACACGCCGGGTGTCAGGCCCATCTCCTGGCCGATCGTCTCCATCACCTTGGTGCGGCGAAAACCGTCGGGGCGATCGCACAGGGCTGTGTTCAAGGCTTCGAAGTCGGTCACCGCCAGCAGCGTCCGAGGGCCCAGCCTGAAGCGGAAGAACGGGCCGTACTCGCGGCCCCAGGCTTCGACCGATTGGTGCAGGTGCCGACGCCTGATCTGGAACAGGTTGCCCACCAGCGGCAACGCGCGCGGCCCGGGCAGATCAGCGACCTCGCGCAGCGCGTTCATCGCATCAATCGTTCGTCTTGGAGGGTTTGGACGAGACCTTGTGCCGCATCAGCCGGCCTTTCTCGCGCTCCCAGTCGCGCTTCTTTTCGGTGTTGCGCTTGTCGTGCTCGGCCTTGCCCTTGGCCAGCGCGATCTCGGCCTTCACGAGGCCACCCTTGTAGTGCAGGTTCAGCGGCACGAGCGTGAAGCCTTTCTGCTCGACCTTGCCGATCAGGCGCTTGATCTCTTCCTTGTGCATCAACAGCTTCTTGGTGCGGTCGGCTTCGGGGCTCACGTGCGTGGAGGCGCTGCGCAGCGCGTTGATGCGGCAGCCGATCAGGTAGAGCTCGCCGTCGCGGATCACCACGTAACCGTCGGTCAGTTGAACCTGGCCGGCGCGGATCGCCTTGATCTCCCAGCCGTGCAGCACCATGCCGGCCTCGTGGCGTTCTTCAAGGTGGTAGTCGAAATGGGCGCGGCGGTTTTCTGCGATGGACATGAAGGCTCAGATGGAGGCGTGTGCCGCCAATACAATTTCTGCATTGTATGAAGCACGTCAAGAAGTCCGTCCTCCTTTGGTACTCGCCGCGCGAGATGTACGCGCTCGTCACCGACGTGGCGGCGTACCCGGCCTTCCTGCCGTGGTGCGAGCGGGCCGAGGTGCTGGAGCAGCGCCCCGACGGCGTCACCGCCCGGCTGCACCTCTCCTACCTCGGTGTGCGCCAGGCCTTCACGACGCGCAACACCCACATCGCTGACGACAGCGTCGAGCTCGCGCTGGTCGACGGACCGTTTTCGGTGCTGACCGGGCTCTGGCGCTTCGTGCCGGTGCCCGCCGCCGACGGGCCGGCCGCGAAGGCCTGCCGGATCGAGTTCGGGTTGCGCTACGCGTTTGCCGGTGGCGCGCTCGACGCGCTCATCAGCCCGGTGTTCGACCGCATCGCCAACACCTTCGTCGATTCGTTCGTGAAACGCGCGGGGCAGGTTTATGGCGAACGCTGAGCTGCGCGTGAGCGTCGTCTTCAGCCCGCGCGCGGGCGAGGTGGACGAGGTCGAGTTGCGGCTGGACTCGGGGGCGACGGTGGCCGATGCGCTGCGGGCGAGCAACATGCCGGCGCGCCATCCGCAGTTCGATCTGGGCGCGCTGCCGGTCGGCATCTGGGGCGCATTCTGCGAGCGCAGCGATGTGCTGCGTGACCGGGACCGTGTCGAGGTGTACCGGCCGCTGCGAGTCGATCCGAAGGATGCGCGGCGCCAGCGCCATCAGGCACAGCGCGGCGCCAAACGCAAGAGCTGAAGCGCTTGGCCGGCGCTACTTGCACTCCGACGTCATCGCGTCGCGGGTGCGAGTCGTCTCCTGCGCGCGGGTCTTGTCGTCGAGGAATTCGCGTTCGCCCTTTTCGTTGGTGCGCGACATGCGCCCACCTGCCTCGAGCGCGCGCAACTGGGCTTTGGCGCGTGCGCAGTTGTCGGCGTGAGCGGCTGCGGTCTTGGCGTCCGCGGCCTTTTTCTTGTCCGCGGCCTCCTGCTCGGCCTGCTTGCGCTTGGTGTCCAACTCGGTGTCGGCGGTCTTGGGCGCCAGCGCGGGGGCGTCGGAGGCGGCCGACGCCGGCGGCGCCGCACGACGCGAGCTCGACATCGCGGCTTGTGGACGCTGAAGGATGTCCTTTTCGGCGACGTTGGGCGGCGGCGGCGTGTCGCTGTACTGCGTGTGGCCGCTGGCGTCGCGCCATTTCCATTGGGCCGCCGCGGGCAGGGCCAGCGTGGCCCCGAGCACGGCGGAAAGCACAACCAAAGTCCAACGGTGCATGGCGTTCGTTCCGGGCCAGTGAATGGGCGCCAAGTCTACGCGCGGCGTGCCGTATCCGCGACCGGGCGTGTGTCAAAGCGTGCCTTTGTTGGCGCCTCCGTATAATTCGCTTTTGCGTCAGGAGCTTTTCCCATGCGCCTTCTAGGCAAAGCGCTCACCTTCGACGACGTGTTGTTGGTGCCCGCGTTCTCCCAGGTGTTGCCCCGCGACACCGACCTTTCCACCCCTCTTTCCCGAAACATCCGCCTAAACCTGCCATTGGTGTCCGCCGCGATGGACACGGTGACGGAAGCCCGCCTGGCGATCGCGCTGGCGCAGGAGGGCGGCATCGGCATCGTCCACAAGAACCTGACGCCGAAGCAGCAGGCGGCCGAGGTGGCGCGTGTCAAGCGCTATGAGTCGGGCGTGCTGCGCGACCCGATCACGGTGGCACCCGATA
>JBDUAG010000156.1:0-7751 GCA_040004785.1 Burkholderiales bacterium
CGAGCTCGCGCACCTCGCGGATGCGGCGCAGCGCCTCGATGCCGTCGATGTCGGGCAGCTGGATGTCCATCAGCACGAGGTCGGGACGCTCGCTCAGGGCCAGGCGCACGCCCTCCTCGCCGGTGACCGCCTCGAGCGTGGTGTGGCCGTTGTGGCGCAGGATGTCGCGCACCAGCTTCATGTTCTTCTCGTTGTCCTCGACGATCAGGATCGTGCTCACCTTGCAGCCTCAAGCGCGCGTTCGGGAAGGATAAACGCGAAGGTCGACCCCTGCCCCGGTACGCTCTCGACCCGCATCGTGCCGCCATGCAGCTCGACATAGCGCTTTGCCAGCGCCAAACCGAGGCCGGTGCCTTCGGTCTTGCGCAGGTAGTCGCCGCCGGCCTGGCGGAACTCCTCGAACACCAGTTGGTGCTGATCGGGCGCGATGCCCACGCCGGTGTCGACGACGGCGATCTCGATCGCGTGTTCGAGCGCCCGCGCGCGCAGCGTGACGCGCCCGCCGGCGGGCGTGAACTTGACGGCGTTGGAGAGCAGGTTGATGACCACCTGCTTGAGCTTACGCTGGTCGGCCACCCACTCGCCCAGCGCCGGGTCGACATCGAGCAGCAAGGTCAGCCCCTGGCGCATCGCGCGCTCGCGCACCAGTGTGGTCGAGTTGTCGAGCAGCATCGGCAGGTTGAAGCTCGCGAGATCGAGCTCCATGCGGCCGGCCTCGATCTTCGACAGGTCGAGGATGTCGTTGATCAGGCTGAGCAGGTGATGGCCGGAGCTGTGGATGTCCTGCAGGTACTCGAGCTGCTTCTCATTGACCTCGCCGAACATCTGCTCGCTCAGCACCTCGCTGAAACCGATGATCGCGTTCAGCGGCGTGCGCAGCTCGTGCGACATGTTGGCGAGGAACTCGGACTTGTGCTTGTTGGCGAGTTCCAGCTGCTGGCTCTTGTCCTGGATCTCGTGGAACAGGCGCGCGTTCTGGATCGCGATGACGGCCTGGTCGGCGAAGGTCTTCAGCAGGTTCAGCTCCTTGTCGGAGAACGGCACCGGCGGGCTGTGCGTGACATGGATGGTGCCGATCGCCCGCTCTTTCCAGATCATTGGCGCGACGATGATCGAGTAATTCCCCATCTTGCGGGCAATCTCGCGCAGCACGGTGGGCGCGTCGGGCGCGGCCATGACATCGGGGTAGTTCAGCAGGCGCTGATCGACCATCGCCAAGCCGGGCACGCTGCCGTCGAGCGGCCGCGGGTACATGCGCTTCAGGGTTTCGAGTGCCGAGCCATGGTGTGCGCCCAGGTGCAGTTGCCCATCGTCGCCGCGCAGCAGGATGCCCATCTCGCTCCCATCGAACAGGCGCTGGCAGCTGTCCATGATCTTGTCGAATACCGGCTGGGCATCGGAGACCGAGTTGCTGATCACCTGCAGGATCTCGGCGGTCGCGGTCTGCTGCTCGAGCGCGTCCTTCGTTTCGTTGATCAGGCGCACGTTCTCGATCGCAATCACGGCCTGGTCTGCGAAGGTGCGCAGCAGGTCGGACTGTCGCCGTGGCGTCTCGCCGGGTTCGGGCCAGGCCACGACGATGACGCCCACCGCTGCGCCTTCCTTCAGCATCGGCGCGGCGATCATGCGGCGCCACTCGCCGACGTGGGCCGTGGTCTGGTCGTAGGCCGGGTCGGTGTGCGTGTCGACGATCGTCTGCACCTGGCCCGACAGGATGACCCGGCCACTGAGCATGGCCGGGTTCGGCGGCCCGGGATAGATGCGTTGCGCGTCCTGCAGGGACTGCGCCGACCAGCCCCGCGTGGCCACCATGTGGACGTTCTGTCCGTCGTAGCGGAAGACCGCGGCGATCGACGTGCCGAACAGGCGCCTGGCGCTGTCCATGATTGCCTCGAACACCGGCGTCACGTTGGTGGGCGATTCGCTGATCACGCGCAACACCGTGCTGATCGCCGTCTGGTAGTCGAGCGATTCGGTGAGCTCGGTGGTGCGCTGCTCGACCTTGCCTTCGAGCCCCGCATACGACTCGCGCAACTGCGCTGTCATGTGGTTGAACTGGTCCGCCAGCCCCTCGAGCTCGTCGCCGGTGCGCACGTCGATGCGCCGCTCCAGATCACCCGACCCGATCTGCGCTGCGCCGGCCTGCAGCGCGCGCAGCGGCCGCACCAGGGCGCGGGCGAGGAAAAAGCTCGCCACTATCGAGATCAGCAGCGCCACGATCAGCACCAGCCCCATGCGCTGCAGCATCGAATAGAGGGGCGCGAACGCCTCGGCACGCGGCGATTCCACGAACACCGTCCAGGCCAGCGTCGGGATGCGCTCGGACGCCACCAGCACCGGCTCGCCCTTCAGGTTGCGGGCGACGGCGACCATGCCGGTGTCCGAACGGATCGCCGCCTCCGCCACCTGTGGCAGCGCACTCAGGTCGGTCTTCTTCAGCACCAGGCTGATGTCCGGATGCGCGATCAGGATGCCGTCGGCGCCGACCACGTAGGCCAGCCCTTTCTCGCCGATGTGGATGCGCGACACCACCTCCCAGACGAACTTCAGATTCACCTCCGCCGCCGTCACGCCGCCACCGCTGCCGGCCGGGCGCGCAATCGTCATGTACGGCTCGGTGCCCTTGCGAAAGTAGACCGGGCCGAACCAGGTCTTGCCGCCGATCGCCCTGGCGTACTTCGGCTCCTTCGAGAGATCGGTGCCGCTGCCGAGCGCGTCCATCGCCAGCCGCGACACGCGCAGCTGCTCGCGGCCCGTGGCATCGATCCACACCACCTCGGTGATCGCCGGCGCCTGGCGCAGCAGCTTGAGGTATTCGATGCGGCGCGCCTCCTGTGCGTCGCCACCGCTGGCATCGATGCGCGGCAGCGCCGTCCAGCTGAGCTGGTGCTCGATGTCCTGCACGTACTGCTCGATGCGCGTGGCCGCACCATGCGCCTTCTCGTCCTGCAACGCGCTCAGGTGATCCTGGTTCTGGCGGTACGAGAAGTAAATGCCGACCGCGCCGCTGGCCAGCAGCATGCCGGTGACGAGCGCGATGATCAGCAGCGCGTATTTGGGGAAGAGGCGCCAGCGCCGCGTCACTCGATCACCTCGTCGGCACGCAGCAGAAGCGACTGCGGGATCTTCAACCCGAGTGCCTTCGCGGTCTTCCGGTTGATGACCAGCTCGTAGCGCGTCGGTTGCTCGAACGGCAGGTCGGCCGGCTTGGTGCCGCGCAGGATCCGGTCGGCATAGCTGGCCGACTGGCGTATCAGCGCACGGGTGTCCAGGCCATAGGTCAGCACCGCGCCGGCCTCGATGGCCGGGCGGATCGACGTGATTGCCGGCAAGCCGGCGACGCGCGAGCGTTCGAGGATCTCGCCCAGGTTGACGTAGAAGATCCGGTCGGGACCGAACACCAGCACCTCGGCACGCTGGCGCTTCATGGCCTCGAACGCCGCGGCCAGGCCGCTGGCCTGGGCGACCGGGATCATCTGCAGCTTCAGGCCGAGCTGGCGCGCCGCGGCTTCGTTCTGCGCCACGTAATCCGGATAGACCACGCTGGTCGGATTGGCGATCACGGCCACGCGCGTCAGCCCGGGCGCGACCTCGCGGGCCAGCTCGAGGTATTTGCCCCAGTCGGGCACCGGGCCGGCGAGGCCGGTGACGTTGCCACCCGGGTGCGCCAGGCTCGCCACCAGCCCGAACTTGACCGGGTCGGCGACGCCGATCGCCAGGATCGGGATTGTCGCGGTGGCCTCTTTGGCGGCCAGCGCGGCGGTCACGCCGGTGGTGACGATGATCAGGTCGACGTTCAATGCCACCAGCTCGTGCAACGCGGTACGCAGCGAATCAGTCTGCAGCTCGCCGCTCCGGTATTCGAACAGCACCTCCCGGCCCTCGTTCCAGCCCAGCTCGCGCAGCGTCGAGATGAACAGGCGCTGCAGCGGGTTGGCGGCGATTTCCTCCAGGCGACCGAGGACGAGCATGCCGATGCGCCGCGGCCGAGGCGCCGGCTGGGCGGCAGCGGTGATCGGCACGAGCAGTACCGATCCCGCGCGAATCAGGGCACGTCGATCCATCATTCGATCACCCGGTCCGCTCGCAGCCGCAGCGCCTGCGGGATCGACTGACCCAGCGCCTTCACCGTCTTGAGGTTGAGCACCAGCTCCACTGTCGTCGGCTGCTCGACCGGCAAGTCGCCTGGCTTCGCGCCCTTGAGGATCTTGTCGACGTAGATCGCGGCGCGGCGGTAGTTGTCGGCCAGCGGGCTGCCGTAGCTCATCAGGCACCCGGCCTCGGCGTTGCCACGCTGCGGGGCGATCGAGGGCAGATGATGGCGGATCGCCAGCTCGGCGATCCGCGGTGCCTCCTGCACGTAGGCACCGTCGATCACGACGGCCACGGCGTCGACTCGCACCGCCGCCATCGCCATCGCCATCGCCACAAACGCGCGGTCGATGGCCTCGGGTGTCGCGGCCTCGAACGTCTGCACCGACAAGCCGGCCGCTCGCGCGCCGGCCTCCATGCTCCTGATGACGAACCCGTTGCCCGCATTGCTCGGGTTCACCAGCACACCCACTCCCGCAAGACCGGGCACGACCGCGCGCAGCAACTCGATTTGCTTGGCACCGAGATCGCCGGCCAGCGTGGCGAAACCGGTGACGTTGCCGCCGGGGCGGGCCAGACTGGCGACGACGCCGGAGCCGACCGGGTCGGCATTGACGGTGAAGATGATCGGGATCGTCTTGGTCGCCGCCATGGCCGGCGCGATGGCCTGGAACGACGACGCGACCAACACGTCCACGCGCAGCGCCACCAACTCGGCGGCCAGCGCCGGCAGCTTCTCGGCGTTGTCGCCGGCGAACCGCCGTTCGATCATGATGCTGCTGCCGTCCAGGTAGCCGAGCTCGCGCAGGCCGGCCACGAACGCGTCGTCCAGCTCGCTGGCGCGCGAGCGAAGCGCCAGGTATCCAACGCGTGGCGGCCCGGCCCGCGCATCTGGCCGAAGGCCTGCGATGGCAATGCCTGAACGGCGGGCGCCATCAACACCCACACCGCGTACCGTCGCCGGATCATTCGATCACCTCGTCCGCCTGCAAACGCAGCGCCGGCGAGATCGCCACGCCCAGCGCCTTCGCGGTCTTGAGGTTGACCACCAGTTCGAAACGCGTCGGCTGCTCGATCGGGATGTCGCCGGGCTTCGTGCCCTTGAAGATACGGTCGATGTGCGAGGCGATGCGCTGGTTCAGGCCATACAGGCTGGTGCTGTAGGACATCAGACCGCCATCCTGCGCCTGTTCGCGCCACTCCCACATGCTCGGCAGCCGGTGTTGCGTGGCCAGCGCGATGATCTGCTGCCGGTCGCGCACGAAGTAGGTGTGCGCGCCGACGAGCAGTGCGCCCGGCTTGTCGGCGGCGAGTGCGGCGAACGCCCGCACATAGTCGCCGCCGCGCACCTCGGCCACTGTCAGCCTGACTCCCAGCGCCGCTGCCGCCTTGTGCGTCTCTTGCAGTTGCTGGCCGAACGCGGGCTCGTCGGCCGGGGCGAGCAGAGCGATGCGCGACACCGTCGGCACGGCCGACTTCAACAGTTCGAGGCGCTTGCCGGCGAGCGTGCCGTCGGGGGCGATCAGCACGCCCGTGAGGTTCCCGCCAGGCTGCGCCAGATTGCTCACGAGGCCGAGCGCGAGCGGATCGAAGTTGCCGAACATCACGATCGGCACGCTGCCCGATGCCGCGCGCGCAGCGCGCGTGGCCGCCGCGCCGACCGCGACGATCACATCGGCGCGCGTCTGCACCAGCTCGCGCGCGAGATCGGGGAGCCGCGCGACGTCGGCATCCGCATAGCGGCGCTCGATGACCAGATTGCGGCCTTCCTCATAGCCGAGTTCGCGCAAGGCCTTCGGGAGGCTCACCACCTGCGTGTCCGCGGGCGAGAGCGGCGCCGGGCCGGGACGCAGCACGCCGACGCGCCATACCTTCGGCGCGGGCTGCGCGGCAGCGACCAAAGGAAGCAGCGCGGCCATGATGCCACCCGCCAGCGCGACGAGGCGCCTGCGCCGCTGCGTCATTCGATCACCTCGTCGGCGCGCAGCAGGATCGATCGCGGTATCGCGACGCCGAGCGCTTTTGCGGTCCAGCGGTTCAACGTCAGGCCGAACTTCGTGGGTCGTTCGATCGGCAGGTCGCCCGGGCGAGCCCCCTTCAGGACCTTGTCCACCTGCGTCGCTGCGCGGCGCATCAGGTCATCGAGATCCGGTCTGTAGGTCATCAGGACACCAGCTTCTGCGAGAAGTTGGGCAGCGAGCCGGTCGGGCTGACCGTCCGCGTAGCGGCGCTCGACGATGAGGTTCCGACCCTCGACCCAGCCGAGTTCGCGCACCCCCCGTTGGAGCCCGCGCCCGAGCACCGGACCATCGTTCGTCGGCGCACTGCCGAAATCCAGCACGCCAATTCGAGCGGTGTGCGGCGCACTTTGCGCAGCCGCGCGCGCCAGCGCGCCGGACGCAAGAGCGCCGACTACGAAGGCGCGGCGCCGCGTCACTCGATCACCCGATCGGCCCGCAGCAGCACGCCCTGCGGCACGGCGATGCCCAGCGCCTTCGCGGTCTTGACGAGGCGCGCGGCGCGTCCGGCCCGCCAGCGACGGGCCGAACGACAGCAGTGCGCCGGCCTCGGCCATCGGCAGGTTGAACCCGAGCAGCTGTTCGGCGGGCCTGGGCGCGGGCGATTGCCGGATGCTCTGCGCAGCGCGACTGGCGCCGATGGCGAGCACGAGACGTCGTCGCTGATTCATTCGGGTCACCGCCAAACCGCATGGGCTGTTGCTGTCCGCGGCCATCTTCGCACCTTTCCCGGCTGCGGCTATCCCTCGGATTGGTCAACCAGACTTGGCGGCTGCCGGTCGATCGGTCAGCGTCGGAGGCGCGTGATCAACCCCGCCGTGGAACCGTCCAGGCCGCTCGCGTCGCCGGACCCCAGCCGAGGCAGCAGGTCGTTGCACAGCGCCTTGCCGAGCTCCACGCCCCACTGGTCGAAGCTGTTGATGCCCCACAGCGCACCGCTGGTGAACACGCGGTGCTCGTACAACGCGATCAGCGCGCCGAGCGAGCGCGGCGTGAGCTGATCCAGCAGCAGCGTCGTGCTCGGCCGGTTGCCGGGGAACGTGCGGTGGCGCGCGAGCGTCAGCGGGTCGAGTGACTTCGACGCGGTCGGCGCCGTTTCGGCCTGCGCCTGCTCGGTCGTCTTGCCCTGCATCAGCGCCTGCGATTGCGCCAGCCCGTTCGCGAGCAGCATCGTGTGTTGCCGGTCGAGTTGCGCGAGCAGCGGGCCGTGCAGGCCGCTCAGGCCATGCGTCGGCTGCTTGACGAGAATGAATTCGACCGGGATCACGTCGGTGCCCTGGTGCAGCATCTGGAAGTACGCGTGCTGGCCGTTCGTGCCGGGCTCGCCCCAGACCACCGGGCTGGTCGCGAACGGCACTGAGTTGCCGTCGAGATCGACGCACTTGCCGTTGCTCTCCATCTCGAGCTGCTGCAAGTACGCCGGCAGCCGCTTCAGGCCCTGGTGGTACGGCGCCATGCAGCGTGTCGTGAAGCGGTGGAAGTTGCGGTACCAGACGTCGATCAGCCCGAGCAGTATCGGCAGGTTCTTCGCCGCCGGCGTGTGCGCGAAATGCTCGTCCATCGCGTGCGCACCAGCCAGCAGCGCGCGGAAGTTGTCGGCACCGATCGCCAGCGCGATCGGCAGCCCGATCGCCGACCACA
>JBDUAG010000157.1:0-7738 GCA_040004785.1 Burkholderiales bacterium
TCTGGCAGCTCTTCATCCTGTGGGGCCTGGTGCTCGGTTGCGGCACCGGCCTGACCGCGTTGGTGCTGGGCGCGATGGTGGCGAACCGCTGGTTCACGACCAATCGCGGGCTGGTGGTCGGCCTGTTCGCCGCGAGCACCGCGACCGGTCAATTGATCTTCCTGCCGGCGGCGGCGTGGATGATCGAACACCTGGGTTGGCGCTATGCAGTGATCCCGGTGTTCATCGCGTGCGTGATCGTGGCGCTGCTGGCAACGCTCTTCATGCGCGACCACCCGGCCAACGTCGGCCTGCGCTCGTACGGCGAGCCCGACGGCGCGCCGCTGGAGACGCCACCCGCACGCACAAAGACGCTGAACCTCCTCGGCCCGTTCAAGGCGCTCGCCGAAGCCTCGCGCAACCGCACGTTCTGGATCCTCGCGGGCACCTTCTTCATCTGCGGCCTGAGCACCAATGGCCTGGTGCAGACCCACTTCATCTCGCTGTGCGGTGACCAAGGCCTGAGCGCGGTGCCGGCGGCCTCGGTGCTGGCGATGATGGGCGCGTTCGATCTGGTAGGCACGACGCTGTCGGGCTATCTGTCGGACCGCTACGACAACCGCAAGCTGCTGTTCTGGTACTACGGCCTGCGCGGGCTGTCGCTGTTCTGGCTGCCGTTCTCGACCTTCACGTTCTACGGCCTGTCGATCTTCGCGATGTTCTACGGCCTCGACTGGATCGCCACGGTGCCGCCGACCGTCAAGCTCGCCGCGCAGGAGTTCGGCAAGGAGAAGGCCGGCATGATCTTCGGCTGGGTCTTCGCCGCGCACCAGCTGGGCGCTGCGACCGCGGCGTATGGCGCGGGCCTCACGCGCACGCTGCTGCTGACCTACAACCCGGCCCTGTTCGCGGCCGGCGCAGCCTGCCTGATCGCGGCGGTGGCGGTGATGATGATTCGCTTGCAGGCGCGGTCGGCCGCGGGGGTGGTGGCGGCTTGAGGTCAGGGTGGGCCCTGGCGGGAATCACCCACAGCGGACGTAGAAGTCCTTGCCAACTCCAGGAGTCCACCGAGTGGAAGATTCACCTGCCTACCAACCGCCGGCGATCTGGACCTGGAGCAAGCCCAGCGGCGGCCAGTTTGCCAACATCAACCGCCCCATCGCCGGAGTGACCCACGACAGGCAGCTGCCCGCGGGTCGCCACCCGCTGCAGCTCTACTCGCTGGCCACGCCGAACGGCGTGAAGGTCACGGTGCTGCTCGAAGAGTTGCTGGCGCTGGGCCACCGGGGTGCCGAGTACGACGCCTGGCTCATTCGCATCAACGAGGGCGAGCAGTTCGGCAGCGGGTTCGTCGAGGTGAATCCGAACTCGAAGATTCCGGCCTTGCTGGATCGCAGCGGGCCGACGCCGATCCGGGTCTTCGAATCCGGCGCGATCCTCGTCTACCTGGCGGAGAAGTTCGGCGCCTTCCTGCCCACGCAGCCGGCGTTGCGCGCGGAATGCATGGCGTGGCTGTTCTGGCAGATGGGCAGTGCGCCCTACCTCGGCGGCGGGTTCGGCCACTTCTATGCTTATGCGCCGACCAAGATCGAGTACGCGATCGACCGCTTCGCGATGGAGGTCAAGCGCCAGCTCGACGTGCTCGACCGGCGTCTTGCGCACAGCGAGTACCTGGCGGGCGATGCGTACACGATCGCCGACATCGCGGTCTGGTCCTGGTACGGCGCGCTGGCCAAGGGGTTGCTCTACAACGCGGGCGAATTTCTGCAGGTCCAGTCGTACGCGAACGTCCAGCGCTGGACGGATGAGATCGCACAGCGACCGGCCGTGCAGCGCGGGCGTCGGGTCAACCGGACGTGGGGCGAGCCGGAGAGCCAGCTCCCCGAGCGCCACGACGCCAGCGATTTCTGATCGTCACGCCGGCCGGCGTGATGGCCCGTGCTCGGGCGCGGGCCACAGGCCATGCGGGCGCCACAGCATCGTGAGAATCATCGCCAGTGCGACGAGCAAGGGGCGCAGGATGCCCGCATCGAGCCGGCCATCGGTGATGGCCTGCAGCGGCCCGGTCACGTAGCGCAGCACCTCCGGCAGCGCCGTCAGCAGAACGGCCCCGAGGATCACGCCCGGGATGTGGCCGATGCCGCCGAACACGACCATCGCGACGATGATCACCGACTCCTGCAGGCTGAAGGCCTCGGGTGAGACGAAGCCCTGGAACGCGCCGAACAAGGCCCCGGCCACACCGCCGAGACCGGCGCCGATGCCGAAGGCCAGCAGCTTCAGGTGGCGGGTGTCGATGCCCATGGCCTGGGCGACGACCTCGTCGTCGCGGATCGCCCGCCAGGCGCGGCCGATGCGCGAATTCTGCAAGCGACGGCAGAGGATCACCGTGAGCACGACCAGCGTCAGGAACAGGTAGTAGTACAGCGTGACGGACGCGATTGAGCGGCCGCCGATCGACACCGGCTGGCCGAGATCGAGACCGAAGAGGCTGATCGAATCGATCGGGCCTATGCCCTTGGCACCGTTGGTGAGGTTGACCGGGCGGCCCAGATTGACGAGCAGGAGCCGCACGATCTCGCCGAAGCCCAGCGTCACGATCGCCAGGTAGTCGCCGCGCAGCTTCAGCGTCGGCGCGCCCAGCAAGACGCCCAGGCCGCCGGCGAGCACGGCCGCCAGCGCCATGGTGAGCCACCAGGGCGCGTGCACGCCGGCCGGGAACATGGCCGCGATCCACGCGAAGTTGTCGCTCAGGTGCGGTGATGTCAGCAACGCGGACAGGTACGCCCCCACGGCATAGAAGGCCACGTAGCCCAGATCCAGCAAACCGGCCTGGCCGACCACGATGTTCATGCCCAGGGCCAGCACCAGGTAAAGCAGGCAGGTGTCGGCGATGCGAACCCAGTGGTGGCCGAAGGATTGCAGCAGCAGAGGCAGCAGCAGGAGCGCGGCCACGCAGACGAATTTCGCGGGCTGGGTGAGTGGCGGCATGGCGTCTCGAGCAGTCGAGCAACGCCCTCGTGAGGGGCCCGTCAGCCGCGCAGCGCACTCGCTTCTTTGGCCAGTGCCGTGATACGCGCCCAATCCTTCGCTGCCACCGCGTCGGCCGGCGTGAGCCACGAGCCACCACAGACCTTCACGTTCGGCAGCGCCAGAAAGTCGGGCGCGGTCGCCAGCGAGATGCCGCCGGTCGGGCAGAACACGACATCGGTGAACGGGCCGGCGAGCGCCTTCAGCATCGGGATGCCGCCGGCCTGCATCGCGGGGAAGAATTTCAGGAAGAAGTAGCCATCGGCATTCGCCTGCATCACCTCGCTGCCGGTCGCGGTGCCGGGCAGCAGTGGCAGGCCGATGTCACGGCAGGCGTTCCCGATCGTGCTGGTGTAGCCGGGACTGACAGCGAAGCTGCACCCCGCGTCCTTCGCGGCCTGCGCGTCGGTGGCGCTGCGCACCGTGCCCGCGCCGAGGATCGCGCCGGGAACGGCCTTCGCGATCGCCTCCATGCACTGCAACGCGATCGAGGTGCGCAAGGTCACCTCCAGCACGCGCACCCCGCCGTCGACGAGGGCTTGCGCCATCGGCACCGCGTCTTCGAGCTTGTTGATCACGATGACCGGAATCACGGGGCCGTAGGCGACGAGTTCGAGGCTGTTCTTCATGGTGTGTCGGGTTCCGGTGAGGTTACAGCCACGAGCAGGCGCCCTGCTCCGCGCTCAGCACGTTGCGGCGCATGCCGGCGAAGAGCTCACGGCCGAGGCCGTGGCCGTTGATGTCGGCCTGCGCGTCGGGCAGCGCAGCCTGTTCGCGCGCGGCCCAGGTCGCCGCGTCGACCAATGCAGCGAGCGTGCCCGCGACCGCGTCGAGCCGCAGCACGTCGCCATCGCGCACCTTGCCGAGCGGCCCGCCGTGCGCCGCTTCAGGGCTGAGGTGGATGGCGGCCGGGATCTTGCCCGAGGCGCCGCTCATGCGCCCGTCGGTGACAAGCGCGACCTTGAAGCCGCGCCCCTGCAGCACCCCCAGCGGCGGCGTCAGCTTGTGCAGTTCGGGCATGCCGCAGGCGGCCGGGCCCTGGAAGCGCAGCACGGCGATGAAATCGCGCTCCAGCGTGCCGGCCTTGAACGCAGCGAGCACCTGCTCCTGCGTGTCGAACACGATCGCCGGCGCTTCGACGATGTGGCGCTCTGCCGGTACCGCCGACACCTTGATGACCGCACGGCCGAGGTTGCCGGTCAGCAGCTTCAGGCCACCCTCTTCGCTAAATGGCGCGGCCGCGGTGCGCACCACCGAGTCATCGATCGTCGCCGTAGGCAGATCCCGCCAGCGCAGGCGCCCCTCGGCACGATCGGGCACCTTGCCGAATTCGCGCAGGCCGCCCGGCACGACGGTGCTCACGTCGCCATGCATGGCCCCGCTGTCGATCAGCTCGCGGATCACGAAGCCGGGGCCGCCCGCGGCCTGGAACTGGTTCACGTCGGCGAGACCGTTCGGGTAGACGCGCGCCAGCAGCGGCGTGCAGGCCGACAGGTCGGCGAAGTCGGTCCAGTCGATCAGGATGCCCGCCGAGCGCGCCACCGCGACCCAGTGGATCAGGTGATTGGTCGAGCCGCCGGTGGCGAGCAGCGCGACCATCGCGTTAACGATCACTCGCTCGTCGACCATGCGGCCGATCGGCGTGAAGTTCTCGCCCTTCTTCGTGATGGCCAGCAGGGTGCGTACCGCGTCGCGCGTCAGCGCCTCGCGCAGTTGCGCGTGCGGGTGGATGAAGGCCGCGCCAGGCACGTGCAGGCCCATCGCTTCGAGCAGCATCTGGTTGCTGTTGGCGGTGCCGTAGAAGGTGCAGGTGCCGGCGCCGTGGTACGCGGCCGACTCGGCCTCGAGCAGCTTGTCGCGGCCGACATTGCCCTGCGCGAACTGCTCGCGCACCTTGGATTTGGCGGTGTTGTCCAGGCCGGTGCTCATCGGCCCGGCTGGCACGAACACGCACGGCAGGTGGCCGAAGTGCAGCGCGCCGATCAGCAGGCCCGGCACGATCTTGTCGCACACGCCGAGCAGCAGCGCGGCATCGAACACGTCGTGCGTCAGCGCGATCGCGGTGCCCATCGCGATGTTGTCGCGCGAGAACAGGCTCAGCTCCATGCCGGGCAGGCCCTGCGTCACGCCGTCGCACATCGCCGGCACGCCGCCGGCCACCTGCACCGTGGCGCCGAGCTTGCTCGCCTCGTCGCGGATCTGCGCCGGGAAGCCCTCATACGGCTGGTGCGCCGAGAGCATGTCGTTGTAGGCCGTGACGATGCCGATGTGCGGTGCGCGCTCGGCGACGATGCGCAGCTTGTCGCTGCTGGGCATCGCGGCGAACGCGTGCGCCACATTGGCGCAGCCCATGCGATCCGAGCCGCGCGGGCGGTTGATCGCGGCATCGACCCGCGTCAAATAGGACGAGCGCGTCGCTGCACTGCGCTCGCGGATGCGTTGGGTGACTTCGACGACAGCTTGCTTCATGCGACTCCCCATGTAACCGATGAGATAATTTTCGCGTAACCGAGTTACATCGTCAAATCAATCGGTGGGCCGAGAAGCAAGTATCGAACCCCGGCATCCGCCGGGGCCGCCGAATTGCCCTGCCGTCAACGCAGTCGGAGCTCGACGCGGCGGGCTTCGCGCGCGTCGCCGTCGCCGGTGGTGACGACCGGCTTGTCCATCACCACGTGATCGGGCGCGACGCCGTTGGCTTCGAGCGCGTGGCGCACCGCCATCGCGCGGTTCTTTGCCAACTCGGCGTTCTTCGCCGGGTCGCCGCTGGCGTCGTGGTAGCCCGAGATCTGCACGAACTTGCCAGCGTTGGCGCGGGCGGCATCGGCAATCCGCACCAGAACGGCGGAAGCGTCGGCCGGCAGCGCGTCGGAGCCGGTCTCGAAATAGATCCGACCGTCCGGCTCGGTGGCGGTCGCCGTGGTCGCGGTTGGCGCCGCGGTCTCGGCAGAACCGGCCTTGGCCGAGGTGCCCATCGTCGTCGAGGCCGCCAGCGCAATCACCCCTGCGATCACGAGGGCCACCACTCCGGCCAGCACCATCAGGGCGTAATTTTGCGCGTCGTCGTTTTGATCACTCATTCCATGCTCCTCCGAGGAAGGTTTCATTTTAGAGTGGTGGGATGACGTCTCACTATTCGGCCTTGAATCTGCGCGATCCGCAGCCGATGCTCGCGCACGCCCGCCAATCCTGGGGTGGCCAGCAAGACCTCTGGGTGTTCGGCTACGCCTCGCTGATCTGGCGCCCCGAGTTCGATGCCGACGAGCAGCGCCCCGCCACCGTGCACGGCTGGCACCGGGCGCTGGAGATGCGTTCGCGGGTGAACCGCGGCACGCCTGAATGCCCGGGCCTGGTGTTCGCGCTGGTGCCCGGCGGCTCGTGCCGCGGCATGGCCTACCGCATCGACAAGCGCCGCGCCGGCGCCGAGCTGGAGCGGTTGTGGGCGCGCGAGATGCCGACCGGCGTCTACGACCCGAAGTGGCTCGCCTGCCGCACCGCGCAAGGCAGTATCAGCGCATTGGCGTTCACCTTGAGCCGGCGCAGCCCGGCCCACACTGGCCGCGTGCCGGACGCGCAGATGCTGGAGGTGCTGCGCCGCTCGGTCGGCCGCTATGGCAGCACGCTGAACTACCTGACCGAAACGGCGACCTCGCTGCGCGACTGCGGCATCCGCGACCGCGACGTCGAGCGCCTCGTGGCGCTCGCCCGCCAACATGGCATCGAATGCCCTGCGGCGCGCGCTACCAGCGCGTCTGGGGAAACGCCTCGCTGAGGCTGCTCTGGCGCACGCTGTCGAGGTCGGCGACCGTGTCCACATCGATGAGCACGCCGGCGTCGTCGACGTTCAATGCGAACGCCGGGTAGCGCGCGATCACGCGGCGCGCACCCTCGTCGCCGGTGAGCGCGACGAGCTCGGAGTAGAGCTCGCCCGAGAAACCCACCGGATGGCCTCGCCGGCCCTTGTACTGCGCGTACACGACGGCGTGCGAGGCCAGCTCACGGGCGACGCGCTGCAGCGTATCGGGCTGGATCTGCGGCATGTCACCCGGCAAGATCAGCCAGCCGCCCGCATCGGGCCGTGCCGCCACGCCGGCGGCGATCGAGTAGCCCATGCCCAGGCCGGCCTGACCCGCGCTGCCGACCTCGGGCACCAGCACCACGTCGCGCGCGGCGATGCTGCGGCGCGCGACCTCGGCCAGCGGCTCGGTCGTCACGACGATGACCGGCAGATGGCTCGCGATCGCCTGACGCAACGTCGTGCCGAGCACGCTGAGGCTGCCCAGGCTTTGCGCCAGCTTGTGGTCGGGCCCCAGGAAGCGTGAGCCCCTGCCCGCTGCCAGCACAATCACGGCAGGCCGCGAATCCATTCGATTCCTCGTTGGTTGATGGGCTTTGGTGCACTGCGGCACCGGTGTGAAGAATGGAATCTGCAACCCGTTTGAGATAGTGGTGGCTTTACCTAAGGCCTTCCCCGTACATCGACTTGTGCAGGAGCGCCGCGGCGGCTGCGTTCTTATACTCGGCTGCATGGACAACCTCGCCCAACTGCGCACCTCGTACGAACGTGCCGAGCTCGACGAGGCGGCCTCGAACGCCGACCCGACCGCGCAGTTCGAACTCTGGCTGTCTCAGGCATTGGCCGGCCAATTGCCGGAGCCGAACGCGATGACGCTGGCCACCGTCGGTGCCGATGGCCGGCCGTCGACACGCATCGTGCTGATCAAGGGCG
>JBDUAG010000158.1:0-7724 GCA_040004785.1 Burkholderiales bacterium
CTTGCCGCGCAGCATGTTCATCGGCACGATCGCGTTCTCGGCCATCGCGCCGCCCTGCATGAACAGCACCTTGTAGTTCGCCGGCACGCTCAGCAGCTCGCGCAGCAGGCTCTCGGCCTCGGCGTGGATCGCGATGAACTCCTTGCCGCGGTGGCTCATCTCCATCACCGACATGCCGGAGCCGTGCCAGTCGAGCATCTCGTCGGCCGCCTGGCGCAGCACGGACTCGGGCAGGGCGGCGGGGCCGGCGCTGAAGTTGAAGACACGGGTCATGGGAATCGGGCTCCGGTGGATGGGCTCGCAAGCTTAGCCGAACCGTGCGAAATTCCGCGCCCTGTTAGATTGCCCCCATGACCACGCTGAGCTTCTTCTGGCACGACTACGAAACCTTCGGCCGCGTGCCACGGCGCGACCGGCCGTCGCAGTTTGCCGGTGTGCGCACCGATGCCGATCTGAACGAGGTCGGCGCGCCGGTGATGCACTACTGTCAGCCCGCACCCGATTACCTGCCCGAGCCCGAGGCCTGCCTGCTCACCGGCATCCTGCCGCAGACCTGCCTCGCACAGGGGCTGCCCGAGCATGCGTTCGCCGCGATGATCGAAGAACAGCTCGGCCAACCCGGTACGGTGGGTGTCGGCTACAACTCGATCCGCTTCGACGACGAGGTCACGCGGCACCTGTTCTGGCGCAACTTGATCGACCCCTACGAGCGCGAGTACAAGAACGACTGCGGGCGCTGGGATCTGCTCGACGTGGTGCGCGCGACCTGGGCGCTTCGGCCCGACGGCATTCGGTGGCCGAAGCACGACGACGGTCGGCCGTCGTTCAAGCTCGAACACCTGACGCAGGCGAACAGCCTCGCGCACGAGGCCGCGCACGACGCGCTCTCCGACGTGCGCGCCACCGTCGCCATGGCGCGCCTCATCAAGACGCGCCAGCCCCGGCTGTGGGACTTCTGCCTGCGCTTGCGCAAGAAGGATGCGGTGCTCCAGGAGATCGGCATCGGCCGCCCGTTCCTGCACGTCTCGGGCATGTACGGTGTCGAGCGGGGCTGCCTTGCGCTGGTCTGGCCGCTGGCGCCGCACCCGACCAACAAGAACGAGATCGTCGTCTGGGATCTGCGCGAGGACCCGACGGAGCTGCTCGCGCTGAACGTGGAGCAGCTGCGCTCGCGCATGTTCAGCAGGGCCGACGACCTGCCCGAGGGCGTGACGCGGCTGCCGATCAAGACCATCCACATCAACAAGTCGCCGATCGTCATCGCCAACCTGAAGACCCTGAGTGCGGACGCGGCGGCCCGCTGGGGCATCGCCATCGAACAAGGCCTGGGCCACGCCGAGATCGCCGCGCAGCTCGCGCCCAAGCTCGCGGGGATGTGGCCGGCCGTCTTCGAGCGCCCGGCGCGCGCGGGGCCGACCGATGTGGACGAAGACCTGTACGGCGGCTTTCTGGGCAACGACGATCGACGCACGTTGCAGCGCCTCAGTCGGATGAACGAGACGCAGCTCGTCGGCGCGCGGCCGGCGTTCACCGACGCGCGGCTCGACGAGCTTTTCTTTCGCTACCGCGCCCGCAACTTTCCCGGGACGCTGGACGATCGAGAGCGCGCGCAATGGATCGAGCATTGCGCACATGTCCTACACGACGGCGCCGGCGGCGGGCTGACACTCCAGGGTTTTCTGGACCAGATCGACGCGCTCGGCGAAGACGCCGACGAGCGTGCGCAGGACATCCTCGGCGCGCTCGTCGACTACGCGACGCAGATCGCACCAGAGCGAGACTGACTACAACTTCTGACATTGCCGGAGGCAGGCTTGGCAAGAATTGGAGATGGAAAGCATGCGTGCGACGACACTCTCGGTGCTGGCGGCCCTGTTCCTCGCGGCCTGCGGCGGTGGAGGTGGGGATTCCGGTACGCCGGCACCAACGGCGGCACCGGCACCCGCACCGGCACCCGCACCCGCACCCGCCGGGACGTCGGGTCTCGACGGGCGCCCGAGCAACACGACCTGCGTGGCGCCGCAGCGACCGCAGGCCGGCACCGGGTTCCAGCTCGCGCGGGTGTTTCCGAACCTGAGCTTCGATCAGCCGGTGGGCATGTTCCAGCCGGCGCTGGACAGCAGCCGCTGGTACGTGATCGAGCAGCAGAGCGGGCTGGTGCGAAGCTTCCCGAACGACCCGAACGCCCAACCGGCAGATGTCAGCACCGTCCTCGACCTCGGCGGCAAAATCCAGACCGCCGAGGAGATGGGCCTGCTCGGTCTGGCCTTCCATCCCCAGTGGCCGGGTACGCCGCAGGTCTTCGTCTACTACTCGGTCGCCGGCACCAGCCCGGTCGAGAACCGCGTCTCGCGCTTCACCAGCTCCGACGGGGGCGCCTCGCTGGACCTGGCTTCCGAGCAGGTCATCCTGCGTCTCGTCAAGAATCAGTCGGACCAGAACCACAACGGTGGCAACATTGCGTTCGGCCCGGATGGCTACCTCTACATCGGCACCGGCGATGGCGGCGGTGGCGGTGATCCCAACAACAACGCGCAGAACCTGAAGGTGCTGTTCGGCAAGATGTTGCGGATCGATGTGAGCCCGGCCAGCGGCTACGCGATTCCGACGGGCAGCACCGGCAATCCCTACGCCGGCAACCCCCAGTGCAGCGCCACCACCGGCCCCAGCGGCACTGGCGGCAGTGCCTCGTGTCCCGAGATCTTCGCCTACGGCCTGCGCAACCCCTGGCGCTGGAGCTTCGACAGGACCACGAGGGATCTTTGGGTCGGCGACGTGGGCCAGGACCAACGCGAGGAGATCGACGTCGTCCAGCGCGGTGGCAATTACGGCTGGCGAATCCGCGAGGCTGGCCAGTGCTACCCCGTCGGCACCACTTGCGGCACCACCGGCGCCAGCGGCGAAGCGCTGATCGACCCGCTGGTCGAGTACGACCACGGCGTGGGTCAGGCCGTGACCGGCGGCTACGTCTACCGTGGCAGCAAGGTGCCTGGCCTGGTGGGTCGCTATGTCTTTGCCGACTACGTCAGCAGCCTGATGTTCTCGTTCCAGCCGCCGAACCCGCTGGTGGCGGCCATACCGCGGGTGGTGCTGAAGACGACCGATGCGGTGCTGACGGCGCCGCAGAACGTCTCCTCGATGGCGCAAGGCAACGACGGTGAACTCTATGTCGTCGGCTATGGCGGCCAGTTGTTCGGCGTGCAGGCGGCCGGTGCAGTCGTCGACACGATCCCGACGCAACTGTCGCAAACGGGCTGCGTGGCGACCGACGCGACCCAGCCGGCGTCAGGGCTCGTGCCCTACGGCATCAACGCGCCATTCTGGTCGGACGGCGCGGACAAGCAGCGTTGGCTGGCCCTGCCGAACAGCAGCGCGATCACGCCGCAGACGTCGGGCCGCTGGACACCGCCGAACGGCACCGTGCTGATGAAGAACTTCAAGCTGAACAACCTGCTGGTCGAGACACGCCTGCTGATGCGCCACCCGGACGGCGTCTGGGCCGGCTACAGCTACGAGTGGAACGCGGCTCAGACCGACGCGACGCGGGTCGTCGGCGGCAAGACGAAGGATGTCGGCGGACAGCCCTGGATCTACCCCAGCGAGAACGACTGCCTGCAGTGCCATACTGCGGTGGCCGGCCGCACGCTGGGTCTGGAAACGGCGCAGTTCAACGGCGACCTGACCTATCCGCAGACCGGTCGCACCGCCAACCAGATCACGACGCTCAACGCGATCGGCGTGCTGGGCCCGACGATCGCCGGCGCAACGGCCTCGTTGCCGGCCTACGTCGACCCGCATGGCAGCGCAGGCACCGTGGAGCAGCGCGCCCGCGCGTTCCTGCACACGAATTGCTCGCAATGCCACCAGCCCAACGGGCCGACGCCAGTCACGCTGGACTTGCGCTACTCGACCGCGCTGGTCCAGACCGGCGCCTGCAACGTGGTGCCGACCTCTGGCGACCTCGGGCTGGCGAATGCCAAGTTGATTTCGCCCGGCGCACCCGACAGCTCGGTGCTGCTGTCGCGCGTGAACCGGCGCGACAGCTCGGCGATGCCGCCGCTCGCCAGCAACCTCGTCGACACCGCGTCGGTCGCCGTGTTGCGCGAGTGGATTCAGGGCCTCGCCAGCTGCCAGTAGCCGCCGGGGCCAGGGTTCAGGCGCTGACGGCGGCCTCGCCGGTGAACTCCTCGATCTTGTCGAAGTTCAAGTACTGGTAGACCGACGCACTGGCTGCGGTCAGCACGCCCATGCCTTCCATGTACTCGGCCTTGGTCGGGATGCGGCCGAGCTTGGAGCAGATCGCCGCGAGTTCGGCCGAGCCGAGGTAGACGTTCGAGTTCTTGCCCAAGCGGTTCGGGAAGTTGCGCGTGCTGGTGCTGAACACCGTCGCGCCTTCCTTCACCTGCGCCTGATTGCCCATGCACAGGCTGCAGCCCGGCATCTCCATGCGCGCGCCGGCGTTGCCGAGCACGCCGTAGTGGCCTTCGTCGCTGAGCTTCTTCGCATCCATCTTGGTCGGCGGTGCGACCCACAGCTTGACTGGGATGTCGCGCTTGCCTTCGAGCAGCTTCGATGCGGCGCGGAAGTGACCGATGTTGGTCATGCACGAGCCGATGAAGACTTCATCGATCACTGCGCCGGAGACTTCGCTCAACATCTTCACATCGTCCGGATCGTTCGGGCAGGCGACGATGGGCTCGTGCACGTCGGCCAGATCGATCTCGATCACCGCGGCGTACTCGGCATCGGCGTCGCCCTTCAGCAGCTGCGGATCCTGCAGCCAGGCCTCTTGCGCATCGATGCGGCGCTGCAGGCTGCGCGGGTCGGCGTAGCCCTCCTTGATCATCCACTTCATCAGCGTGATGTTGCTGTTGATGTATTCCTTGATCGGCTCGGGGTTCAGGTGCACCGTGCAGCCGGCCGCGCTGCGTTCGGCCGAGGCGTCGCTCAGCTCGAAGGCTTGTTCGACCTTCAGATCCGGCAGGCCTTCGATCTCGAGGATGCGGCCACTGAAGATGTTCTTCTTGCCCTTCTTCTCGACGGTGAGCAAGCCGGCCTTGATCGCGTACAGCGGGATCGCATTGACCAGGTCGCGCAGCGTCACGCCGGGTTGCAGCGTGCCCTTGAAACGCACCAGCACGCTCTCCGGCATGTCCAGCGGCATCACGCCGGTGGCGGCCGCGAACGCGACGAGGCCGGAGCCCGCGGGGAAGCTGATGCCGATCGGGAAGCGCGTGTGGCTGTCACCGCCGGTGCCGACGGTGTCGGGCAGCAGCAGGCGGTTCAGCCACGAGTGGATGACGCCGTCGCCGGGGCGCAGCGAGATGCCGCCGCGGGTGCTGATGAAAGCCGGCAGCTCGTGGTGCGTCTTGACGTCGACCGGCTTCGGGTAGGCCGCGGTGTGGCAGAACGACTGCATCACCAGGTCGGCGCTGAAACCGAGGCAGGCGAGGTCCTTCAGCTCGTCGCGCGTCATCGGGCCGGTCGTGTCCTGCGAGCCGACGCTGGTCATGCGCGGCTCGCAGTAGGTGCCGGGGCGCACGCCTTGCTGGTTGCCGTTCACGATCGGCAGGCCGCAGGCCTTGCCGACCATCTTCTGGCCGAGCGTGAAGCCCTTGTGCGTGTCGGCCGGGCTGACCGGCAGGCGGAACAGCGTGGAGACCGGCAGACCCAGCGCTTCGCGCGCCTTCGCGGTCAGACCGCGGCCGATGATCAGCGGGATGCGGCCACCGGCGCGCACCTCGTCGAACAGCACGTCGCTCTTGACGGTGAACTCGGCGATGACCTTGCCGTCCTTCAGGGCCTTGCCGTCGTAAGGGCGCAGCTCGACCACGTCGCCCATGTTCATCTGGCTCACGTCCAGCTCGATCGGCAGCGCGCCCGAGTCTTCCATCGTGTTGTAGAAGATCGGCGCGATCTTGCTGCCGAGGCAGACACCGCCGAAGCGCTTGTTCGGCACGAATGGGATGTCCTCGCCGGTGAACCACAGCACCGAGTTGGTGGCCGACTTGCGGCTCGAGCCGGTGCCGACGACGTCACCGACGTAAGCGACCAGATTGCCGCGCGCGCGCAGGTCTTCGATGAATTTGATCGGCCCGCGCTTGCCTTCTTCTTCCGGCGTGATGCCGGGGCGCGGGTTCTTGTGCATCGCGAGGGCGTGCATCGGGATATCGGGGCGGCTCCAGGCGTCGGGCGCGGGCGAGAGGTCGTCGGTGTTGATCTCGCCGGTGACCTTGAAGATGCTGACGGTGATGCTCGTCGGCACTTCGGGGCGCGAGGTGAACCACTCGGCATCGGCCCAGCTCTGCAACACGGCCTTGGCGTTCGCGTTGCCCTTCGCGGCCTTGGCCTGCACGTCGTGGAACTGGTCGAACATCAGCAGCGTCTTCTTCAGCGCTGCCGCGGCGGCAGCGCCGGTGACGGCGTCGTCCAGCAGGTCGATCAGCGGGCTGATGTTGTAGCCGCCCAGCATCGTGCCGAGCAGTTCGGTGGCGCGCACGCGGTCGATCAGCGAGCACTTCTCGGTGCCGTGCGCCACGGCCGCGAGATACGAGGCCTTGACCTTGGCGGCGTCGTCAACGCCGGCCGGCACGCGGTAGGTGATCAGCTCCACCAGCGCGGCTTCTTCACCCTTGGGCGGATTCTTCAGCAGCTCGATCATGTCGGCCGTCTGCTGAGCGGACAGCGGCAGCGGCGGAATGCCGAGGGCGGCGCGTTCGGCAACGTGTTGACGATAGGCTTGAAGCATGAGAGTGGCTCCTGAGTGGGTCGGTGAGATGGGTTGGAACGTCGGGATGCGTGGGCTCAGGAAGCCTTCGGCACGATGACTTTCAAACCCTTGAAGTAGTCGCGGAAGAAACCCGCGTCGCGGGTGATCAATGCGCTGCATTGAAGCAAGGCATGTGCCCCGACGATGAAATCGGGCACCGTGCGTTGGACGATCGCCTTGTCGGCGTTGCCGCGCAGGCGTTGTTTGTAGCGGCGTTGCATCTCGCCGGCGCGAATCGCGGCGCGCCGCTCGACGGCGAGGTAGCTCATGCCCATCTCTTCGACGACGTCCATGATCTCGGCGCCGTGGCCGAGGCCGGCCGTGATCTCGCTGACGACCACGTCGCACAGCACGACCGGGCCCTTGGCGAGCGCGTCGCGCACGCAACCTTCGGCCGCGTCCGCCATGGCGTCTTCGCCCAGAAGGTCGATCAGCACGGAGGTATCGATCGCGATCATCAGACGTCGATCGGGTCGCCCGGCGCGCGACCGCGCAGCTCACGCATCACGTCATCGGTCGTGACGCCCGGCGGCAGCTTGAAGCGGCCGCGGGCGCGAGAGATCGCGTCGTCCACGTTCTTGCGCAGGATGATCCGCCCGCCGTCGAGTTCGACCTTGAGCTGCGTGCCCTTGGTCAGCCCGAGGGCATCACGCACCGCTTTGGGCAAGGTGATCTGGCCACGTTCGGCAACGGTCGCTTCCATGCGGGTCTCCGATTGAGTATGCATGAATTGTACATACTCTCGAATCCGTACTCAAGCGATCGGAATGTGCCGGGCGGACGTGGAACGGCCCCGGCGCCCTGGGGGGCGTCGAGGCCGCTGTCCGACGCGAAAACGGGATCAGCTCGTGGCGGCGACCTTGCCTTGCTTCTCGCTGACGCAGCCGTCCAGGACGCGCTGGCCGGTCTTGACGTTCAGCAGCATCGACTTGGCGGCGATCTGCACCACCAGCGT
>JBDUAG010000159.1:0-7715 GCA_040004785.1 Burkholderiales bacterium
CGTCAGCGAATGCAGGTGGCCGCCGTGGCGATTGGCAAACACGCAGAACTGGCCGGTCGTGCTGCGCCAGGTCAATTGGGCATTCATCCAGCGGCCCTGGAGGAACATGCGGCACAGGTCCCCGGGTGCCAGCTCGGCGAGCCACGCCTCGCGGTTCTGCTTGGCAGGCGAGTTCGCATCGGTGTCGACCATGTCCATGGGAATCGTGGCCGGCTGGTGATCTCCACCGCCGGCTGCCGGCATGTCGGCAGGCAGCGGCTCCAGCACCAGCGCGTCACGCAGTTCGGCCAGGCTCGCCTGCCGCTGGTGCAGCGGGATCTGCGCCGATTCCATTCCCTGCGCTGCCAGCGCCAACAGCGCCGTCGGGTCCGGCGTGTGTGCGCGCGCGGTCGCGACCTCGTCGCCCTGCCGGATGAAGTCGTCGACCGCGTCCTGCCAGCGCACGGCCTGATCCGACGCGGCCCCATGCTGCGCGATCGCATGGGCCATCACGACCACCCAAGGGCCGAGCAGGAACTGCCTGAGCGTCGGCGGCGCACTCGAATGGCGCAACTGTGCGGCGACACGGCGTCTGAGCGTCGCATCGATCTCGCGGGGCCTGCGCGTCACCCCGGGCTCGGTCGGATTCAACTCGAGGTTCTGCGTTGGCTGGGTCAGATCGATGTCGAGTCGAGCCACCGTCGAGAGTCGGGCCGAGTTCAGTTGCACCGTGACTTCGCCGACACGGTCCAGGGCCTCTTCGAAGATGTCTGTGCCAGGCCGCTCGGCTTTTTCCAGCGCGCTCACGATCGGTTCGAGCAACCTGGCCAGCGTGACCAGTCCGCCGTCGCTGCCGCCGTCGTCGCTCACGCTGCTCAGGGACGCGACTCGGTCGATCAATCGCCAGACCGGATGTTCGAGCGACAGCAACACGCCGGCTTCGGCTTCGGCCGTGCGCACGGCGGGCGCGCACAGCCGCACGAGCAGCCCCCGCATGGTCGTGTTCATGTCGGCCTGATCGGCGATCTGCGTCAACAGATTGGGTATCAGCTGCCCGGGCAGCGTGTCGCCGCGCGCGGCCGTGTCGTGCGCAGCGGCGCGCCCCGCCATGCGCGCAACGAGGCCGCGCAGAGCCAGGTCGCTGTTGGGCCCCGGTGCGGCGGGCGCCGGCTTCGGCGCGTCATAGCTTTGCGCCGGAACGCCGAGCCGGCGCAGCCCGTGGCAATGCCGCGCATACAGCTCGCGCAGCGCTTCGGCCAGGACCGCCCCGCACATGCGCAGCGCCGACACGCGCGCCTCAATGCCCAGCCCGGATTCCTCCAGAGCGACCAGCAGCGCGCGCGCGGCCATCTCCGGGCGCAACGGATTGTGCTCAGGCCGGATGCTGCGTGCCCGTTTCAACGTCGCGCAGACCGCCTGCAGCTCGCGCAGCTCCCACTCGGCGGCGGATTCGATCAACTGGATCACACGCGCCAGCTCGATATCGCGTTCGAGCTGCTGGTCGTCCACCAGGCTCAGCTGTGCTGGTTGCCCGGCAGCGGGCCGGCTGCGCGGCTCGGGCGCGGCGTCCTGCAGGCCGTCCTGCACCTGTTGCCGCAATGCGCCGGCCAACGCCTCTGCGAACGCCGTCGATTCGACTCGAAGGATGTGGGCCAGCGCAAGCAGGTGCTGCCTCGGCCCGCCTTGACCCCTGTGACCGAGCGCGCCCAGCACGCGTTCGCGCACCTGGGCCGCCACCAGCTTGGCGAGAACGGGCATCTCGCCGAGCAGGGCGTCGAGGTAGTCGTTCCAGGTGGTGCGCAGCGTCATCACACCACCTGCCGCGGGCGCCCCTCGGGCGTATCGACGAGTGTCGGCAGGACAGCGGTTGCCGCTGGCCGGGCGGTGCGCCGAGCCCATTCCTGTTCGGCGTGGAAAAAGTCGGACGCCGCTGCGTCCACGACTTCGAGCTTGTGCGGTGCATTGAAGACGGACAGCGCGAGGTTGCTGCCGAAGTCATGCGTCTTCGACTCGCGCGCCAGCATCGCGTCCAGCAACTTGGTGCGCAACGTGCCCAGCTCGCCCGGCGCTGGTCCGACGACGGCGGCGAGTTGCTCCAGTGCCGGGTGAAGCAGCTCGACGGGCAGCGACCCCAGCGCCGCGTAGCCATGGCGCCGGAGCTCACGTTCGACGATGGCGAGTTCCACGAACACGGCCCGCGACAACGCGTGTCGGCCCAGTCGCTGGCGCAACTCCCTGATCACCTGGCGCAGCTCGTCGGCCACCGGCCCGGTGGCCGGGGCGGGGCGCGGATCGGCGACCTCGGGCACCGTCGGGGCGAAGACGACATGGATGTTCACACCCTTGCGCACAAGGCTCAACCGCCGTGCGAGCAGGCCGCGAAGCCAACTCACCAGGGTCGAGGGGCGGATGCCCGGAGGCTTTCGCGGATTGCGGTCCTGCTGCATGAGGTTGACTTCGGAAGCCCGCAGACTCTCTTGATCGGGGGGCGCTGAATCTCGATTCGGGGTTCGCCGAATCCGGCGTGGGTCTTCCCTGACCCGTGTCATTGGGCCGGGCACCAGCGATCCAGCGCGCGGTGCAGGTTCTGCAGCGACAGTGGTTTGCCGAGAAAATCGTTCATGCCCGCAGCCATGCAATGCTGCAGATCCGTCACACCGACGTTCGCGGTCAGAGCGACGATCGCGATCGCGGAGTCGCGTGTCTGCTCGGCCTCCAGCTGGCGGATGCGGCGCGTCGTCTCGTAGCCGTCCAGCCCCGGCATCATGCAATCCATGAAGATGAGGTCGAAGTCCTGCGTCGCGAAAAGCCGCAGCGCCTCGTGGCCGTCGCTGGCGAGCGCAGGCTCGACCCCGAAGTACGCGAGCATGGCGCGCACGACCTCCTGGTTGACCGGGCTGTCCTCGACCACCAGCACCTTCAGGCCCGCCAGGGCAGGAGAGGTTCTCGGGCGCCACAAGGCTTCCGCGGCCACGCTGTCGAGCGCCACGTCGCGGAGGTCGTCGACCGGGTCGACGCTCAGCGCGAAGTGAAAGCGCGAGCCTTGCTCGGGCTCGCTCTCGACCAGCAGTTCGCCGCCCATCAGTCGCACAAGCCGCGCTGTGATGGCCAGACCCAGGCCGGTGCCGCCATAGCGGCGCGCGGTGGAGCTGTCGGCCTGCGTGAACGCATCGAAAATGTGCGGCAGTGCTTCACGCGGGATGCCGATGCCGCTGTCGCCGACCTCGAAACCGAGGCCGAGCCTGCGGTCCGACGAGGTCGCATCGACGGCTTGCCGGACGACGAGCCGGACCCAGCCGTCGTGCGTGAACTTGATCGCGTTGCCGACGAGATTGACCAGGACCTGTCGCAGGCGCAACGGGTCGGACCAGATCCGCGCCGGCAGGTCGGCGGCGACGTCCGCTTCGAGGGTGAGGCCCTTGGTCGTCGCCATGCCGACGAACGGGGCGATCGCCTCGCGCATGAGCTGCCTCAGATCGACGGGCTCGCGTTCGAGGTGGATCTCGTTGGCCTCGATCTTGGCGAGATCGAGCACGTCGTTGACGAGCTCGAGCAGATGCTGGCCCGACAACTTCGCCGCTTCGACGAAGCGGCACTGATGCGAATCGAGCCGCGTCGTGGCCAGCAGTTCCGTCATCCCGATCATGCCGTTGAGCGGGGTGCGGATCTCGTGGCTCATGACGGCGAGAAAGTCGCCCTTGGCCTGGTTGGCCAGGTTGGCTTTCTGGGTCGCCGCCTGAAGATCGACGGTGCGTCGACGCACCTGTTCCTCGAGGTCCTCGCGCTGCGCCACGAACTCGGTTATGTCGCGTGCGATGGCCAGCGCCGAAGCGACCGTGCCGTCCTCGGCGAACTCCGCGCAAATGCGCACGTCCAGCCACGCGAGGCTGGCATCCGTGCGCCGATACGGCAACTCCGCGAGTCGCGTATCGCCGGTCGCCAGAACCTGCGACAGCAGATCGCGGAAGAGACCTGCCTCCTGCGTGAACGGCCGATCGTCGCCGGACGAACCGGATTCGGCGGCATCGCGCGTCAGCAGCCGCGCCAACGCCGGGTTGGCGTAGACGAGCCCGCCCTGGCGGTTGTACCGGGCGACCACGTCCGGTGAGTTGTCCACCAGGGCGCGGAACTCCTCCTTGCGCCGCTGCAGCGCCACTTCCGCCAGCTTGCGCTCGGTGATGTCACGCCCGATCACGAGCACCCCGACCACGTCGCCGGCGGCTTCGCGCTCCGCGACGAAACGGACGTGAAAGGTCTGTCGGTGGCCCGATCGGTATGCACCGGACATCTCCATCTCGACCGGCCCGCCGTCGTGCAACACCTGTCGAACCACGCGCTCGCACTCGTGCAACCAGGGTTGGCCGACGAGCATCATCTCGGCCGGCGTCTTTCCGGTCAGCGTCGCGGTGACCACGTCCCACGTCTCGGCCACGGCGGGATTGGCGTAGACGAGACGGCAGTGGCGGTCGAAGCGGGCGATGTTGTCGGGCGAGTTCTCCGCCAGGGCGCGGAACTCGCGTTCGCGTTGGCGCAGGGCCGCCATCAGATCGCGATGGCGGCCCTGCGCCTGCGCGGCCTCGCGTTCGCGGCGCGGGATCCTGCGCGCGAATGCGAGGCCGTAACCCTGCGTGCCGTGCTGGCAATAGCTGAGTCGCACCTCCGCTAGAAAGACGCGGCCATCGTTGGCGCGCAGCGGCATCTCGAATCTCAGCGAGCCGCGCTCGCGCAAGCTGCGCCAGGTGCTGCTCCAGCGCGCCGCGTCCCACGCGGCATCCACATCGGCCGGCCCCAGCGCCAGCAGCTCGTCACGACGGTAACCCAGGACCCGGCAAGACTCGTCGTTGACGAACACGAAACAGGCCCGCTCGTCGATCAGGCACGCCACCTGGCGAACCGGGTCGAGTACCGAGTGGAACGTGTCGATCGGCAACTCCGTGGCGTCGGCCGCCGATGCCGGCCCGTCGAACTCCTCGCTGAGCCTCATGCGCGTCCCCGCGCCGACGCTCGGCGATACGCTGGCCTCAGACGGCGCCGGGCCGCCCCATTCAGTCGACGATTCCGTTCCGAACCGCGTATCGGACGAGTTCGCTGACACTGCTCAGGCCGAGCTTGCGCATCAGGCGGAACTTGTGCGTGCTGATGGTCTTGGCAGAAAGGTGCAGTTCCTCGGCGATGTCGATCAGGCTGCGCCCGTGCACCAGCGCCAGGAATACCTGGTACTCCCGATCCGACATGGCGACGTTGGCCGCCTCGGCCTCCGCGCTCCCCGCACTGAAGACCATGCGCGTGGCGAGCGCCGGGTCGATGAAGTTGCCGCCCTTGCTGACCTGCCGGATCGCCTCGATCAGCGTCTCGGGTTCGCTGTCCTTGGTGAGGTAGCCGTTGGCGCCCGCCTTGATGGCTCGCGCGGCGATCTGCCAGTTCGCATGCATCGAGAGCACCAGCACCGGAATGCGAGGCGCGTCCGTCTTGATGCGCCGGATCAGGTCGATCCCGCTGAGGCCGGGCATGCTCATGTCGAGCAGGATCACGTCCACACCCCCTTCGCGCACCCGCTCGAGCGCCTCCCAGGCGTTCTTCGCCTCCGCGACCACGGTCAGCTCGGGCGCGAGCGACAGCACTTGTCGCAGGCCGTGGCGGACCACCGCGTGGTCGTCTGCTACCAGGATTCGAACCATTCTCGGACCTCCTCGTCGAAGCGCGCGGGCGCGGCCCGTCGGCCACTGTATCTGACCGGCGACGCGGGGACGCGATGGCCGCCTCGCTCATCCGCGCGCACGCCCCAACGCGGGCCCGGGAAGGGCTGGCGGATCGGCGAAAGCGGTCGCTGGCAAGCATGGACACGACGATCGACCAATTCGAGATTTCGCACAATGAGAGACAGCTTCAAGAGCATTCGGGTTTGAATGAATAGGTGTTCAGGTTTCCCCGACGAGGCACGCATCCCGACGCCCTGAGGAGTGCACGGATCAGGCAAGCCTGACGCGCAAATCAGGCAATCCTGAGCCCACTTGCAGGATGCCCCGATCTTGTGCGTTCGCGACGCTACCGAAACCAGGGACTCATGGCCCGCCAGGGTCAATGGGAAACCACCATGGAACGCACTGACTTCAAGCTCGGCACCAAGCTCGGCGCCGCCTTCTTCACCCTTGTCCTGCTGACCGCGGTCCTGGGTGCATTTGCGATCGTTCAGATGGCGCGCATCGACGCCGGCACGGAGGCCATTGCCGGCAACTCCCTCCCGAGTGTCCAGGCCGTCGGCAACATGCGCCTCACGGTCAATCGCATTCGCCGCGCCGAAGGGGACCACGTGCTCTCGATAGACAACAAGGAAATGAGCGCGGTCGAGCAGCGCATCGACACACTCAGGAAGACGCTGGCAGAGCAGCAGGCCGCCTACGAGCCACTCGTCTCTCCGGGAGAAGAGCGGAGCGCTTTCGAGCAATACAAGCAGCATCGCGACGTGTACTTTGCGGAACTCGCCAAGGTGCTGCCGGTATCGCGCGGCGGCGACAAGACCTTCGAGCAGACCAAGGCGCTGTTCCGCGAACAGTCCGGCAAGGCCTTCGATGCGATGACGGAAGACCTGAACCGCACCAGCGACGTCAATGTCAAGGATGCCGCCGACACCCACAAGACCGTGCAGGCGACCTATTCGCAAGCCCGCACCTGGACCATCGCCTTGGTGCTGGGCGCGATGGCGATTGCGATGGCACTGGCCATCGTGATCGTGCGCTCGATCACGCGCCAACTCGGAGGCGAACCTGGTGAAGCGGCCAACCTGGCCCGCAACGTGGCCGCCGGCGACCTCAGCGTGCGGGTTCATCTCCGGGACGGCGACACGATCAGCCTGATGGCCCAGCTCAAGTCGATGCAGGACAGCCTGTCCGGCGTGGTCGCCGGCGTGCGCCAGAACGCCGACAGCGTGGCAACCGCATCGGCGCAGATCGCCCAAGGCAACAACGACCTCTCCAGTCGCACCGAAGAGCAGGCCTCGGCCCTGGAAGAGACCGCCGCGTCGATGGAGCAGCTGAGTTCGACCGTCAGGCAGAACGCCGACAACGCGAAGCAGGCCAACCAGCTGGCGCTCGGCGCGTCGTCGGTCGCGACGAAAGGCGGCGATGTCGTCGGCGAAGTCGTCGCGACCATGAAAGGCATCAACGACAGCTCCCGAAAGATCGCCGACATCATCGGCGTGATCGACGGCATCGCGTTCCAGACCAACATCCTGGCGCTCAACGCCGCAGTCGAGGCGGCGCGCGCCGGGGAACAGGGCCGTGGCTTCGCGGTGGTGGCCAGCGAGGTGCGCAACCTCGCGCAGCGCAGCGCCGAAGCGGCCAAACAGATCAAGAGTCTCATCACCACCAGCGTGGAGCGGGTCGAGCACGGCACGTCGCTGGTCGATCAGGCCGGCACGACGATGAGCGAGATCGTCTCCTCGATCAAGCGCGTGACCGACATCATGGGCGAGATCACGGCGGCCAGCGTCGAGCAGAGTGCCGGCGTGTCGCAGGTCGGCGAGGCGGTGAGCCAGATGGACCAGGCGACCCAGCAGAACTCGGCGCTCGTCGAGGAAAGCGCGGCCGCAGCCGAAAGCCTCAGGACTCAGGCGCAGCAGCTGGTGCAGGCGGTCTCGATCTTCAAGCTGGTTGGGAGCTCGCGGGAAGCGAGCGCGCTCCTCACTCCTTGACCGAGCCCGTCATCCCCGAGACGTAGTACTCGACGAAGAACGAGTA